>JAPLSP010000713.1 GCA_026398575.1 Candidatus Sumerlaeota bacterium
AAATCTCCCATGTTTGTATACGAGCCACGATTGGCCTCCGTCAGCAGGATTAGCAACTGGCGGATTATGGACTCATGGCTTATGAGGTCAAGCCTTTATTTGTAGATAAGCACTTAGCAAATCTGCCTGCTCGATCACTTGTGCCCAAGCTCGCAGCAATCGCTCGTCACGCTCACCTTCAACATAGAGTATGAACGGCAACACGCGCAACTGCGCTAATTCCATGTTTGAAACTTCGGCCATTGCCGTCAGAATTTCCGGTATGGAATTAATCCGGCTTGGCGCTTGCTGCAAGAGCGATACGACTTGGCCGCCGTCAACACCCTTGATAAATTCCTCCGCATGAGTAGCGATAAGAAATTGAGTATTTCGCTCGCTGGATTTTAGTTTGAAATAATCCAGGATTTCCCGTTGCAGATTCACATGCAGGTGCGCATCCGGCTCATCCAATAATATCGTGGTCGGAGCATAGCCATATAAAAAAGCCAACAGCGTTAGCGCTTGATGAAAACCACTCCCGCCAGCAATAATATCATATAATTTTTCGCCCTGCTGATACTCGCATACAATTTGAGTATCCACACCTTTTTCATAACGCGGTTCTTGAAGCTCTACGGAAAACCAATTGTGGATAACATTTTTAATTTCCAGCCAGTCAGGTGGAAAATTGAAGTCCTTAGGAATACGTCCTTTATCATTTAGCGGTGGAGGCGGACATACTCTCAGCATCAGATTGCGCAAAACGCTTCCAGGCTGAGCTTTGCCCACTTGCTTGCGCAAAGGACCATCATCCCGCCATTCTTCAAGAGGCTCAAGACCTGAAAATGGAGGAACATAGGCAATTCGAGGGAGACATTCTTCTTGTTCTAACTCCCGGAATTTAGACCAGCCGTCGGCCGGGATAGCATAGACCGATAATGGCGTATTATATCGCAAATTTACCCCGAAGGATCTTTTCTCATGTTTGGCATTAATCCAATGTAGCTCAATGCCGATAAGAATATATTCTTGTTGTTTCACGCCATCTTTTTTAGGATAGACGCGCTCAGTCCTGTCTTTCCACAGCAAGTTAAATTCTGGAACCGGCAAGGCAGTAAAATTGGGAAGAATAATTTGCTTGCCACTCATGCCTCCTCGCTTGGCTCGGTGGAATTCATCCACGCAATACTGCCAAATTGCCATTGATTGAAGAATCGTGCTTTTTCCGCAGTTATTAGGGCCTACAAGCAAATCGAAAATAGTGAAGTCATATTCTTGATATGAAACACTTTTGAATTTGCGAAGAACAAGCTTGGTGATCATTGTCTCGCCTCCAAAGAGGCTTTATAAGGCAGCGATACTAAAACCTCGAGCCCATGCGGAAATGGAAGATTTCCGTCTGGTCTCGTTTCTCCGGGTTGAGCGCGAAGCCCAGGTCCACCCCGACGGTGACGGCGGGGATGCGGTAGCGCGCGCCGACGCCGACCGAATGCCTCAGCCGGTCGTACTGCAGCGGTTCGCGTCCGATCAGACCCAGGTCGTAGAAGGTCAGGACGCTCAGCTCTTTGGTGATGGGATAGCGCAGTTCGTTCTGGAAGAGCAGGGCCGAAGCGCCGCCGATCGCAATGTCATGTTCCTTCCTGTCCATGGGTCCTGCGCCGCGGAATTTATAGCCGCGCAAACTGTCCGAGCCGCCAAGGTAGTAGCGCTCGGTGATGCCGACTTCCTTGGCGTTGACCGGCATGATGCCGTATTGCAGGCGCTTGGCCCATACCAAATCCCACGGCAGCGGCGTATAGTGTTCGAGGTCGGTCTCGAATTTCAGTACCGGGCCGTCGGCGTATCCGCCTTCGACGGCGAAGGTGGCCTGGTAGCCTTTGGTCGGGAATTTCTTGTCGTCGCGATCGTCGAATGTGATGCTCGGCCGCAGCGTGGCCACCACGTAGCCTTTATCCAGGTCTTCCTTGGTTTTTTCGTGATCCTCATCCCGCTTGAGCTGGACCCAATAGGTTTTCAACTGGAATTGGTAGTTCGTTTTGTCGCCCAGAGGATGGCCAAGCGTGACGGCGTCTCCCGAGCGTTGGTCATAATAGCCTCTGCGATGATAGCGCTCGTGAAATAAATCCACGCCGAGCGACCAGTCGGTGTCGTCCAGATGGCGGTCGAGGTAGCCGATGGTGGCGCCCCAGGCCTTCATGCCCAGCATGAGTTGCGCTTTCAGGTCGCGCGCTTCGCCAAACAGGTTGCGCTCGGTATAGGCGATATAAGCGAAGCCTTGCGTCGCGTCGCCCCAGCCCAATCCGAAGGCCACCCGGCCTGTATCGTTCGAGTCGTCGGCCTCGATGACGACGTCGTTGACCGCGGGATCGCTCGTCGGCTCGCGGTGGATATTGACTTTGTCGAACGTCCCCATTCCTTCCATGCGCCGCTTGGTCTTGGCCTCGTTATAACTGCGATAGACGTCGCCCGACTTCAGCTCGACTTCGCGCATGATCGCCTTTTCCTTGATCGGCGGCGCAACGCGCGAATACGCCCGCTCCCACCAGGGCGCCTCTTCCTTGTCTTCCGGAATCTTGCGCGACACCTGCACGCGGCCAATGCGAATCTCGCTGCCTTCCTTGATCTTCAGGATCAGATCGGCCACGCCGTCGGCGTCTTTGATGTTGAAATCCGTGTTGATCTGCGCGTTGACGTATCCCTCGTCGCCATACATCTTGGTCAACTTTTCAAGCGCCGCCTTGACCCGCTTGCCGCTGTAGTAGTCGCCGCGCTGATCCTTGAAGTGCTCCGTGATTTCCGCCTCGCTGAATACCCCCGCGCCCTGGACCTTGATCTCGCCCATCTTGAAGCGCTTGCCCTCGTCAATCTTGATGACGGGGCTGATCCAAGCGTCCCGGCCTTCGCCGCCGGTCTGGAACTGGCCCGCCGTCACCTTGATATTGAGGTAGCCTTTGTTGACGTACATGATGCGGACTTTTTCCAAATCGCTCTCAAACGCCTCGTCGTCATAGTAAGAGGTCAACGGCCCCCAGGAGCCGCGATTCTCAAGCTCCATGCGAATGGCCCAGCTCGATATGTCCTTGTTGCCTTCAACGATCAAGTCTTTCAGGATGCGGCGCTTGCCCTCGACGACGATCACGCGCACCGCCACCTTCGAAGAGTCGGTGGCGTCCGGCGTCACTTCAACGCGCGCCGCCGCGCCGCTATAGCCGTTGCGCCGGTATTCGGCCAGAACGGCTTTGCGAATGTCTTCCGGGGCGTTGGATTTGAAAATCTCACCCTCCGTCGCGTGATCCTTCACCTTTTTATCCAGGCGGTCTTTGTCAATCTGTTGGCAGCCTTCCACCTTGACGGTCGCGACCAGGGGATTCTCTTTGACCACGATCATGATCTTGACCGCGTTCTCATCCACCTTTTCCTCATTGACGCGGATGTCGGGCTGGAAAAAACCGGTGGCGAAAATATCGTGGATCAGCCGCCCCGCCTCCAGGCGCGGCATCGGCTCGCTTTCGCGGATCGGCAGGATGCGCAGGACTTGGCGGCGGTCCACTTTCTTCAATCCCTGGATGTCAATCGAGCGCACGATGGGTCCGAGCGGAATCGGCGGCTTGGCTGGTTCTTTTGTTTTGTCAGCGGTTTGATCGGATGATCTGTCGGACGAGCGGCTGGAGCGCGAGGCCGCGGCCAGATCGGAGTCGCGAGACACGGCAGCCAAGTCAGAGGGGGGCGACATCATCCCGGAATCGGCGGCGTTTGGAGCAATGCCGGCGCGGCCTTCCCGGCGATCCAGTATGGACTGCGCAAATGCAGAGGCTGCGCAAATTGCGGAAAAGACGCAAGCGATTGCCAGGACCGCAATCGTCCGGGAATCGCGGTTCTTCATGCGCCGAACCCTTTGCGGAAATTTTGAAGTGGGTGTATGATTCAAAGTGTTCTTCTTCCAGAAACAGGATGCGTAACATCATCCCTGCCTGGGGGCATCCACGCCCGGCTGACAAGAACTTGAGGTTGCGTATTCTTGGAGGCCGCGAGAACGGGACTACAGGAAAGCCGCGAGCGAAAACCAATCTTGAAACCGCGGCAGGTTCATCAACGGGAGCAGGGGCCGCACAATAACGCGTTCGAATCTTGCCAGTTCCCATCCGCCCAAGCAAGCCCTTTTCATGAAGCGGAACAAAGAAAAGATGCGATTCCGGATTTCGCTGAATCGGCCGTTCTCCGATTGCATAGGCGAATTTCTGCAATCAGCCGAAGTCAGCTAAATACTCTGATCCACAAATCCAGCGATATCTTTGAGCATAAGGGCAAATGTAATGCAGTCGGAAGCGGCGCCAGCATTTGGAGTGC
>JAPLSP010000174.1:0-764 GCA_026398575.1 Candidatus Sumerlaeota bacterium
CAGCTGCAGCAGGTAGTGCTCGGTGATTTGTTCCGTCATGAGACGGACATTACATAAAGGCCTCACGTCACAATAGTTAAATTTTCGGGTTTATGAAAATTATTTTCATCACCTACTTCAGGCGGCTAAAGGCATACGAAATTTTTGATTTTTATTACTCCGGCATGTCGGTGGGATGGAAATGGAACGAAGGCTTCAGTCCTGCGCATCATAACACCGTCGCGAACAATCACATTCACGATCTGGGACAGGGCGTCCTCAGCGACATGGCCGGCATCTACACGCTCGGCGATTCGCCCGGCACGACGCTGCGCCTCAATCGCATTCATGACGTGAACCGCGCCCGCTACGGCGGCTGGGGCATCTATTTCGACGCGTGCAGCTCGGGAATCATCGCGAGCGACAACCTCGTCTATCGCACGCAGGACGCCGGCCTCCACCAGAACTACGGCAGCAGCAACACCGTCGCGAACAATATCTTCGCCTACGGCCTGAACGGGCAGATTCGCCTCAGCGATCCTAAAAAAAGCGGCGCGATGCTCTTGGAACGGAACATATTCTTTTGGACAAGTGAGAACCTGTTCGAGCAGGGAACCAATCCCGACGACGAAATGGTTTTCCGCCGCAATCTGTATTGGCGCGCGGAAGGCGCCCCGGTCAAATTCGCGCGCGGCGCGGCGCCGGAGGAATGGCGCAAACGCGAATCCGACCTGCTCATGGCGGACCCCTTGTTCATCGCGCCCGATAAAAACGATTTCCGTCTG
>JAPLSP010000174.1:770-14453 GCA_026398575.1 Candidatus Sumerlaeota bacterium
GATCGGCTTTGTTCCTTTTGACATCAGTTCCGCCGGGCGCCTTACCAAGCAGGATCGAACCGCTTCATTGCCGCCGCCGCCGCGCGTGTTTCCACCCGCGCCAACCGAAAGCGAAATGATGAAGGATTTCGCCCTTGACGACGATTTCGAATCCTACGCGCCGGGCCAGGCGATCATTGATTTCCAGACGCAGATCAACCGTGGCGACGTTGCCGCCGTCAGCGCCGACACAGCGGCGGGCGGACGGCAGAGTTTGAAGTTTATGGAAGGCCCCGGCCCCGCTCAATTCCCCTGGGCGCCGCATATCTATTGCTTTCCGCGCTACAAGGGCGGCGTTGTGAGAAGCAGCTTCGATCTGCGCGTCGAACCGGGGGCAAACCTTAATTTCGAATGGCGCGATTGGCCGGAAATGGGTGGCGCGCCATACAAGCCCGGCCCGTCGCTGACGGTGGCGGAAGACGGCTCGTTGACCGCCGGCGGCAAAAAACTGCTGACGCTGTCACATAGCCAATGGACGCATTTCGAGATCGTTTGCGACCTGGGAGCGAAGGGCGCCGGCGCCTACACCATGACCGTGACGCTGCCCGGCCAGGCGCTGCAACGATTCGACGGCCTGCGCTGCAACAAGGATTTTAAAGTTGTGGATTGGGTTGGATTCTCCTCGCTGGGAAAACCGGGAACCGTGTTCTATGTGGACAACCTCAAATTATCGCGCAGCGACCGGTAATAAACGATGCGAAATGAAGAGCGCGAGCATTCTCAACAAATTAAATCATCAACAACAATCATAGCTCCTTCATTATTAGCCATGACTCTATCGGAAAGCCTCTTGCCTCACGTATTCTTATGAAGTGCGAATCGGACGAAACCAAAGTCAAGCCATGCCGGATCGCTGTTGCAGCGATCCAGAGATCGTTATCCTCTACACCAAGTTGATGCAATTTAATGGATTGGCGTTTCCTAATTTCTTTAGGCCCGAAACGCTGGATGAAAGCGGCTTTCAAATCGCCATATACTTCGCAGACTTCCGCGTCATAAGGGATGATCCGAATACTTTCAAAAAATCGGCGGAGCACAAATAGATTGTCAATTTTATTCTTGGAATTATAGGCCATGTAAAATAGCTCGCCGCAGACTGTAAATGAGACTGCTAATGTCTCGTATCCCGCAGGAGCTGAATGGCGGTACAAGGATGGACGGCCTTCCAGCAGAAGGCAGGCGTGATTGGAATCCAAAAGGAACATAATCAGGAACGTGACTTGGATCGCGCGACAGGGACTTGCTTAGTGCGCTTTGCGCTGTCGCCGACCCATGCCCCAAAAAATTGATTCAGAAATTCTTCCGTTGCCTTGTCTTTGGGCTTTATGCCAGGCATTGAAATAGCTCGCTGATTTTTCCCCGGCAAAACTGTAAGGCGAACTTGCCTCCGGCTAAATTTGCTCGCGTGTTTAAGAATATCTTCCCATGTGCCTTCATATATCTCTGTTCGAGTTTTCATAGTGTTCCCTTCCCTCGCTTTGTGAGGCGTCAATGATTTCATATCCCCTTTTTGCTCGTCAATGAACATTCTCGCTCGCTTTTTCAAACCGGTTTCACTTGCTTGCGCGCCGATCTATGGAGAGCATTTGCGCAGAGAAAATTTGCGCGAGCGAGTTGCTGGCAATTGTTCCAGGAGATAGCAATGCAATCGAGCTTTCAGCGTTACGCGCGCCACTTTCCCGTTTCTGTTGGCATCCATTATTGCAAAACTGGTATGCTTCGGGTCCATGTTGTCCTTATTCTTTTATTAGCGCCATGCCTCCCTCCATGCTTCGCAGAAACCGCATTGCCCAAGATGGAGGCGGTCGCGGTGGCCAAAGATGGACGCAGTTTTGCGCTGGCGGCGTCGGGACGCAAGTTCACGCCTCACGGTTTCAACTACGACCACGACGAAGCTGGCCGGCTGATCGAGGATTATTGGGAGGGCGAATGGCCGAAGGTGGAGGAGGATATCCGCGAGATGAAGGAATTGGGCGCAAACGTGGCCCGCGTCCACCTGCAATTCTGCAAATTCATCAACGCGCCCGGACAGCCGAATGAGGCCGCCCTGCGCCGGCTGGCGAAGCTCGTCGCGCTGGCCGAGCGGACCGGCCTTTATCTCGACCTCACCGGGCTTGGCTGCTATAATAAGAAGGATGTCCCGGCATGGTATGACGCGTGCAGCGAAAAAGAGCGCTGGAGCGCGCAGGCGGATTTCTGGGAAGCTGTCGCGCGGCAATGCGCCGGCAGCCCGGCCATCTTTTGCTATGATCTGATGAATGAACCGGTTGCGGCGGGAGGATCGCCGCGCAAGGCAGGCGACTGGCTTGGGCCCCCGTTCGGGGATAAGTGTTTCGTGCAGCGCATCACGCTCGACGCCGCAGGCCGCACGCCATACACCGTCGCCCGCGATTGGATCAGCACGCTGACGGCGGCCATCCGCAAGCACGATCAGCGCACGCTCATCACCGTGGGGCTTGTGGACTGGAGCCTCGATCGCCCCGGATTGCGTTCCGGATTCATTCCGGACAAGATCGCTCCGGGACTCGACTTCCTATGCGTCCACCTTTATCCGAAGAAAGACGAAGCCGCCAAGGACATGGAAACCTTGAAGGGCTTTGCGGTGGGCAAGCCGGTGGTGATCGAGGAGACCTTTTTCCTGAAGTGCTCGATGAAAGAATTTGAGGATTTCATTCAGAGCTCGCGCGCCGTGGCGTCGGGATGGATCGGCTTTTATTGGGGAAAGACGCCCGACGAATTGCGCCGCGGCAAAACGATCCCCGACGCGCTGATGCTCGCCTGGCTGGAATTCTTTCAGCGGACGAAATGGGATGAAACCGCGGAACCTGGCGCGCCAACGCCGGGAGCGCCAAAGGCAGAACCATCAATGCAAGAATCGCCAAAACCTTGATGCGGAAAGGTTCGTGTCTTCCCTTCGTCCCAAGCCGCTCGTGCTAAATCATATTCAATCTGCCTCTTTTATTGGCAATACACATTCACTTTTCGTTTTCGTCCCACCATCGGATTTCTCTGACTTCCGAATTTCCAGCGAGAATCTTATCCAGAGCATCTGCCAATCGTGCAACATCCGCTGTTGTAGCGATTTTCTTGAAGAAGAATTTTCGGATTACCGGCTTGCAGGGGTTAATCATGCAAAGAAAGTGATTACCCCCAGACTCCAATTGATTGCTGCATCCGAGATACATCGGGAAAGCCTTGTTCTCAACTGGAATCTCCCAACCCCAGTCCTCTGTATAGAACTCCTTTGGCGTTATTCCGTATTTTGGCAGCTCGGCCACCAAGAACTCAGCAAGTCGCTTGCCCCAGATTCCTGGATTAATCTCTTCATCCTCTCCGGGATAGGAAGGGAAGGCATCAGAAATAAATTCGACGTGAGTGCGCATCTCAATTATTCCTCATAGATAACGCCAAAGCACGACCTTGTTTGCCCTGCTTATCCTTCAGCATGTTAGTACAACCTACTCGCGATTATTCATATCCTTGCGATCAGCCCACATCCCAAACACGCTTTCATCCGAAGAGGGAACAACGGGACTAGGGACATGGTCTTTGTCTTCAGGACGAATGCGTTCATGGAGAACTGCGACAACCTCCTTCTGTTTCTCGGGCGGAAGCTCTACTATATCATGCGCTAATGCCAAAGCGTCCATGGATTGAATCCTCGTCCAAATTCAATGATGAAATTCTAGTCTTCAGGCTGAAAACGCAGCAAGTCAAAATATACAAATCCGGGTGCAATTAAGAATTCCGGTCAGTTTTTTCACTGAAGGCCAGCACGGCACCACCGGGCCTTGTGCCGGTGGAGCGTTGATTTTGCTCTAGCAGCGCCCGCTTTTCTCTCACCGCCACCACTGGGCCTTGTGCCAGTGGGGCGATGATTGTGCGCCCAATCGCTCTCTACCGACGCTAAATCATCGCTCCACCGGCACAAGGCCCGGCGGTGGCGGAGGATAAAATGGGAATACCATTCTAGAGCAAAACCATCGCTCCATCGGCGCAAGGCCCGATGGTGGCGAAGGGCAATGGAATTCTGGATTGCATCCAAAAGGGAGAGGCTTCATGTACTCTCGCTCTTATCGGCTTATATGGGTGGTGTTCGCAGCGCTCTCCATTGCGCCCTGCCAGGCCGACATATTTATCAGCGTCAAGAACGGTCTTGTCAGGCGCCCGCTTCTGGAAAGCGGCAGTCTCCAGCCTGTTTTTCAAACCTATTACTTTGAAGCAGGGGATGAATCGTATGAACATCGGCTTTGCGTCTTCGATTGCGAAGAGTTTCGCATTACACTGAAGGATGGGACTGTGTTTTCTCCCAAGGATTTCAATCAACCCAACGTGGGTCGGCGCGAATGGCTCTCAACGACTCAGACTCTTGTCTTTACTCCAAAGAATTCTAATACGCCGGGCATCCCACGCGAAGTTGTGGTGTATCATGAAGCCAGGCCGGGAGAACGTTGGCTTAGAAAAAGACTCACGATTGAGATGCCCGGTCCCATCGAGGTGACGCGTCTGGATATGGAGCGATTCAAGCCCTTACCAGATTGGTCGGGTGGCGGAGACAATACGCCCATTTTTTGCGAAAACAAAGGCTTTGATGTGAATGCGTTTGTCTGCCTGGATGAAAAGCCCTATTGCACTGAGCGGAATGAATATTTGCCGGGAAAGACAAAGGCGGAAGAAACGTGGACGGCGTTGTCTGTCCACTATTCCCCCGGCCTTCCCCGGCTCGATCCCATCACGAACAAATGGATGATCCAAAGCAAATCATCCATCATAGGCCTCACGCCTGCAAGCATGAGCATCCGCTCGGTCTATGAGCAGTATGAAAAATCCAAGCAGAACACACCCGCGCCGGCTGCCAAGACTCGCTGATTATTCAGTAGTATTCAGATTGCAGAAGGATTCAAGACTTCTTCAAGCCACGGCCTACTACTTCTTGCGGCCTTTCCCTTCGTCCTTCTCATCATCGTCTTTTTCTTTGGCCTCTTTCTTGCCTGAGCCCTTTCCTTCCTTCTCATCGCCCTTCACTTCTTTTTTGCCTTTGCCTTTTGCATCTTTCTCGTCATCGTCTTTTTCTTTGGCTTCTTTTTTGCCTTTGCTTTTTCCATCTTTCTCGTCATCATCGTCCTTCACCGCTTTCTTGCTCGGCCCTCTTTCGTCATCGTCATCGCCCTTTATTGCTTTGCTTCCGCCTTTGCCTTCCTTCTGACCCCAGCCCTCGTGTTTCCCATGTTTCCTGCCGCCTTCGGCGCATGACATTGTGAATGCCATCACGAATGCCGCAACCACCAGATAGGCCATGATCCATCCATACGATGCTCTTTTCATTTTGCAATCCTCCCTTTTGATATGATACCGCGACAAATGGCTAATGCCGCGGTTTTAGATGACGAATCATTGTAAAACGGATACATTAAAATAAGATTAAGCGGTTTTTGAAGATCGCCGGAATTGAAATGACTAATAGTCGAGCTTCGCCTTGCGACAAAAGACCGTACGGCGGCTTACTCCAGAAGCAGCACGTCGCCTTCCTCCAAACTTGGAACCGCCACGGTTAGCATGGCGCCATCCTTCTGAGCTTTCAGGGGCTTATCCAGCCATACCGACCGCGCTTGAGTGGCCGAACCAGCGCCGCGGATAACGACCTTGAGATCGGTGAATGGAACCAGGGATGTGATCGCCGAGGTTCGTTTCCCGCTGACTTTCTGGCCTGCGACGCGATAGGTCCAATTCATCAGCGTCACAGCCAGTTTGCCGGTCCGATCGTTCTTCAGCAAGACGCCCTCGACCGCCGGTTGTCCCGTGTCCACCACCGGCTGGACCAGCGCCAAGGCCGGCGCGGCTATAAATCCGCGCTTGGCGGCATCAAAGTCTTTCTGCATATCAAAGTCCTCGCGCCTCGCGCCGGCGCTATATTCCAAGCCGGGGAAAAATCCAATCGTATAGGCTTTGCCCTTTTCGCAGCGCGACATGGCGCCCGCCACGCCCCCGTCGGCAAAACGCGCCAGAACCGTCGCTCCCGCGGCGGGCTTCAGGATTTCTCTTCCCACAATCGGCATGAGGGCGGAGGCGAAATCCTTTCCTTCAGCCGCGGGCGCAATGGCCGCTCCCGGTGGCGCAGCGGCAAGCGCATTCTTGGGCCCGGTCAGCGGCTCCAAGCTTGTGGCGCCATAAAGCGGAACGCGGCAATACATCTCAGTGGCGGCTCGGCCCGCCAAACCCAGGACCGCATCCATTGCGGGCAAAGGCTGACCAGCCTCATCCCGCGCCAAGCCCCCGCCGCTGACGCAGAGCGTGCCGCCGGCGCGCACATATTTTTCAAGAGCCACTGCGGCCGCGCGCGTGACATTGGGTCCGTTGACGTAAATGATCTTGTAGCGCGAAAGATATTCCGTGGCCAGCATCACCTCGTCTATGGCGTCCACGGCGATATGCGCGTGGGCCAGCGCGGTATAGGTCCACTTCGCGTTTTCCCATGCCGCCGGATAGGCCGGATCGTCGGACATGGCCATCCATATCTCCGAGGTTCGCGGCTTGACCACGGCCACCTCCGCCGGCGTCGCCCAGGACGATTCGTAGAGAACTTCCTCCGCGCCGCGCAGGATTCGCGCAGCCTTGCTCGCCAGCTCCAGGGCTGCGGGATCCTGGCTGAAGCTGTCGCCTTTGTGCCAGTCGGGACCGTATGTGTACCAGTAGATCATCCGGGCGTTGCGGCTGACGGCGGTCAGCGCGCGCTGGATTGGCGCGCCGCGATGCGGCTTGACGTAAACCCCAAACCGCAGCCCCATCTTCGCCGATACTCCTTTGCCGACGTCGCACAGGTAGCTGTCCCATTGCCAGACTTGCGGTCCGCGATTGGACATCTCATAGACAAACGCATTGTCGGCGGAGCGGTAGAAATCGAAGAAATCCAGGCTGTGGCCTTTCATCAGAAATGTATTGCCGCGCAGAGCGAAAGAGTAAACCCAAGGGCGCCTGGCCTCATCGCTGCTGCTGTTCGCAGCAAGGGCTTTGCGCTTTGATTCGTTGACTTTGGCCAGCGCGTCGCGAAGCGGGCCGAACAGCCTGGCGCTGGCGTAGTTGTTGAACATCCGCGTATAATATGCGGTCAGCGCGGCGCCGCGATCGGACGGGCGGAAAGGCGCCGCAGCCTTTCCAAGTTCCGACGGTTTGATTTCAGGCCAGCTATTCTTGCCAAAATCGGCGGGCGCAAGACCCTGCTCTTTCAGCCACGACCGGAACGCCTCGCCGCATCGCGGGCAGACGCTGAAATGGTTCTTGCCTTCGGGCGAGCGGTCAACCACCGCGCCGATCTCGTCCACCGTCAGGCCCCAAACTTCCGGCGCCGGAATGCCGCGCATCTCATCCAGCGCCGCCTTGACGCCTTCCTCGGTCTGCTTCGCCACGCCCGCGCCAAATGGGCAGCCGGCGTCCGCCTCGCTTTTTCTGCCTTCGCGATACGCCGGAACCGGATAGCCCATCGCATGCGTGATGCGCGCGCGGCTGAAATCTTTTCCCAAGCCTTCGCACTTATAGGCCTGCTCGACAAGGTATTCCGGCGCCGCTCGGAATGAGTTGACGCCAATCTGCTTGAGGCTTCTGCACTCAGCCTCGACGACGGCCTTGTTGCTTGTCCGGACGCCGTAGCCGCTCCCCTGCCCGTAGCCGGCCACATCGGTGACGATCGCATACTTGCGCGGCGCCGGGCGGCCTGCCCACGGAAGTTTTTCGAGCGATTCGGCGCGGCGCGTGGCGTAAGCAAGCAGCCCACTCAGTTCATCGGCAAAATTTGGATCGTCCGGCTTTGCGCCTCCGATGAGGCGATAGGCCGGAATGACGATGCCAACCGTCGCACCGTCCGGCCCGGACTCCTTGAAAGATTTGATGACTTTGCCATTGAATGCGAGCTCAAATTCCATTTCGACGCCCGTAATAGAGTCCGATGGCGTGGCGCCTTTCGCCGCGCCCTTGGCGGCGCCTTTGGCGGCGGTCTTGACAATTTTGCTCAACGTGAATGTGAGGAAGAGCTTGCCTGGAAATGCGCCTTTGACAAAAGAGCTGACGGCGACCGGCTGCGACCACTGCCCCACCCCGGCCTTCTCCGCCAATATGCCTTTGAAGACCTCGCCGCCCAAACCTTCGCCGCCATGCCGCCACGCGATGACAACCGGCTCCTCCGGTTTGATCGCAGTGACGCGAGCTCGCAGGGCAAGCGAATCCGGCACGCGGATGGTTCGATCCTCAACCGCGACATCCACCTGCCCGGTTTGTGCGAATAAGTTAGCCGTCAGGCCGAAGCAAACAATGATGCGCGCAAGATAATTCATCAGAGGATCCTCCTGTCCCGATGCCTAAGCGCATTGACTCAGAATTACGATCACGTATTTTTGCCTAAGGGACGAAAGCAATGCAGTCGGAAACGGCGCCAGCTTTTGGAGTAAGGTGGCTTGCCGCCTTCTTTTTGGCGTTTCAATGGCCTTGGCGCTAAAAAGAAGGCGGCAAGCGGGAGTTCGCAGCGAAGCGAGAATCTCCGCTCTTATACTCCAAAAGCTGGCGCCGCTCCTATCCGCATGAATCTTATCTTCCCCCGGGCTTCGGCTTGGATTGAGGTGGCTGCGTCGGGGAGCCGGGAGCGTTGAGGGCGCTGCGCAGGGCTTCGAGGTCGGACTTGGAGATTTTTCCCTGTCGAGCCAGCTCGACCAGCAATTGTCCCATCGAGGCGGGCTGGGCCGAAGCGGACGTGGAAGATGTTTGTGAAACGGATGCCGCAGCAGGTGGAATGAAAGGCGCCCCGGGAAAACGCGTGGAGCCGGGGACCGGCGGGAGCTTGGGGGGAACGCCAGAGGGAGCGGCCTGGGGCGCGGCAGATTCGGCGCCGGCCTTGAGCGTGAGCGAGGCATTCGCCAGGTTCTCAAGTTCCTGGAGGCTTGTCTTTCCGTGCGATTCTTGTTCCGACATGCGCCGGACGAGGGAACCGCGCACACGGGCCAGTTCTTCATCCGTCAGCAACCCCCTTTTTTTCATCCGATCCAGATCATCGAAGCTCATGGCGAGCCCGCCCGCGCCCTTGTTCTTGGCGCGCCTGGCGATATGAGTGAAAACATAGAATAGAATTAATAAAAAAACCAATCCCGCGATAATCCACACATACTTCATGTCAACGCGTTGAAGAATAGACGGCAGCCCTGAAGTGATATCGGGAGGCATGAGCGTGTCCTTGATTTACGTGTTCCGAGTTCCGAGTTCCGAGTTCCGAGTTCGGGGGTCGTGGTTCGGGGTTCCGAGTTCTGAGTTCCGGGTTCCGGGTTCCGGGTCCTGAGCTCCGAATCACGAATCACGAATCACGAACCCCGACCCCGACCCCCGACCTCCGACCCCAGACCCCAGACCCCAGCCCTTATCCTTTCAAACGCGCCAGCACCCGCTGCGCGGGTTCGAGCGTCGGCGGTTTGCTGGTGATCTCCGCCGTGGCCAGCACTTGGCGGAACGCAGCTTTCAACTCGCGAATATTGGATTCCATGCGCACGGCAATCTCATGGACGACGTCGTCTGGGACTTTATCATCCTGCCCCAGCGCGGCGCGATCGCGGCGCAGAATGGCTTCTCGCGTTTCTTGATCGGGAGGAAGGATATCCACGACGATCCCGGCGGCGAAACGCGAGCGCAGCCGCTTTTCGAGCGGCGCCAGGTCTTTGGGCGGACGGTCGCTGGTGATCACGATCTGTTTTCGCGACTGAAAGAGCCCGTTGAAGATGTTGAAAAACTCTTCCTGGGCGCGCTCCTTGCCCGCCAGAAACTGGATATCGTCAATCAGCAGCGCGCCGGCGCTGCGGAAACGGTTTCGGAAAGCCCGCATGCGGTTATTCGAAATCGCCTCGACCAGGCTCGAAGCAAAATCGTCGGCGCTGATATAAACGATCTTCATCTCCGGATGATGGACGGAAATGTGGTTGGCAATCGCGTTGAGCAGATGCGTTTTTCCCAGCCCGACGTCGCTGTGCAAAAAGAGCGGATTATATTGCTGCGCGGGGGCGCGGGCGACGGCGAGGGCCGTGGCATAGGCGAAATCATTGGGCGCGCCGACAACAAACTGCTCGAACGAATATTCAGCCACCAGCTCCAGAGCGCCGTCGAGGTTGTCTTCCTCCGTCGCGCCTTCCTCCGCCCGCTCGGGCTTCAACACGCTGGAAATCTTGAGGAACTCGTCCAGGGCCTGGCGGTCGTCGCCCAGTCGCGCCAGACATTCGGCCCGCAGCTTGCGCGCCTGAAGCCGGGCGCCGTCAATCCCGAGGATTTCGTCCAGCGTCGCCAGCGCTTCGCGATAGGCGCCGCCGGCGAAATGGCGCAGCGCGACGTCGTCCATTTGCTTCAAACCCTCTTCCGGAGCGCCGGAATCGAAGCAGGCTTGCGCCAGACGGCGGCGCAACTGCGTGTCGGAGGGCTTGAGGCGCACGGCTTCGCTCAGCGCGGCGATCTCCGAGCGCAAGTCGCCCCCTTCATGATGCGTCTGGGCGTCGGTCGTATATTTTTCCACGGCCTTGTTGACCGTGCGCAATTCCCCTTCGAGGGCTTTCAGGCGCTGCCGGGCTTTGTCCTGACTCGCGTCGCGTTCCAGAATCAGCCGCAATTGGGCGATGGCCTGGTCGAAGGCGGATTCTTTCTCAAACAGCTCGGCCAGCCGCCAACGCGCCTGACACTCCTCCTTCGCGGCGCCGGCGGCGTGGAAGATTTCGGCCAGTTCCGCGTGAACCGATGTGTCGTTGGGCGCGATTTCCGCCGCCCGCCGCACGGCGGCTTCGGCGTCCTTGTGTTTCCCGCCGGCAGCGAGCGCGCGCGCCAGGCTCAGCGAATGAGTGACGGCTTCCTCCGTGCGCTGCAGCGCGCGCAGGGCGGCGATGATCTGCTGGCGGGCGGCCATGTTCTGGCTGTCGCGCAGCAGCAGGCCGTTGAGAATCTCGACGGCCCGGGCCCATTGATGCTGCCGCGCCAGGATTTGCGCATAGGCCAGTTCCTGCTGCCTCAGCCGTTCTTCCTGCCCCATCTCGCGCAGGAGCGCCATCATGAGTTCATTCCAAAGCGCATGGTCCGGATCGGCCTCCAGCCGTTCACGGCAAAATTTTTCGGCCTGCGCCGCATGGCGCGACCGCGCCCACTCGCTCACCGTCTCCAGGGCGCGCCGCTCGATCTCGGGTGATAGCTCGGTCTCCGCAAGCAGTGTCAGGATGGCGCCCCGCAGGTCGTTGTCGTCCGGCAGATCGCGCGCCAGCGACTCGAACAATTCAAGCGCGGCCGGGAACCGGCCATGCTCTTCCTCAACTTGCGCCCAAACGAGCAACGCGCCGGCCAGCGGACCGAAGCGCTGCGCGGCGCGCGCCATTCCCAGCGCCTGTTCGAGCGCTTCGGGCTGATCGGGCGTCAGCGTCAGACGCGCGGCGGCGTATTCCAGAGCCTTGTTCGTGGCGCCGCGCGCCGTGAAGGCTTCCTTCAAATGATCGCAAATTCGGGCCGCCGGATGCGTCATTTCCCTCGAACGCAGCTCCGCCAATGTCTCCTCGAGCAAATCGGTATTCCTGGGCGCGGACTCGATCAGGCGCTCGACGGCCTGGGCCACGGCTTCCGGATCGTCTTTCGCCAAACTTTTCTTGAACGCTTTGAGGAGCGAGGCGTTGGAGGCGGACGAAGCGGCGCTCATCTTTTTCTTTATCTCTTTCAGCTCCTGTCGCGCCGCTTTGTCGTCGGGATGGCGCTGGATGTGCTTGAGGAGAAGCTCCATCGCCACCGAGCCATGATCGGTTTGAAGATAAGCCTCGCAGGCCTCCAGCAAACAGGCGTACGCCTGTTCGGTTTGGCCCAGCCCCTCCAAACATCGCGACTTGAGCGCCAGCATGGCGCCCTGATTCGGAAGCAGCATCCCGTGACGTTCGATCAGCTTCAGGGCCTGCTCATAGTGGCGCTCATCCTCATAGCGGCGCAGGAGCCGGTCAATATGGTCCACAGCCTTGGCGTCGCGCCCCGCGACCAGCGCCAGCCGGATATAATCGAATTGCGCCTCCAGGTCGGCGCCGGACATCTCGCAGATGGCCTGGAGGATGGACAGCATCTCATCATAAAGGCCGGCGCCCTGGCCGGAAGGAGGCAGGCGATCCAGGGCGGCGACCAGGGATCGGAACGCAGCGAGCGCGTTCTCCTCTTCGCCGGCGTTTTGGTAAATGCGGGCCAGGCGCGAAACGACCGGCAGCGAATCGGGATATTCATTCTGCAGCTCTTCCAAAACGCTGCGCGCCTGAACTTCCGCGCCGCCCTTGGACAGCTGATCGGCCATGGCGATCTGCGTTTCCATGGCGGCCGCGTCCTCGCCGCGGGCCTTGTGGATCAGCGTGGCCAGCCGCATCAACCTCGGATGATCCGGACAGGCGCGGGCCATCAATTCGCGGGCAGCGGCCGCGTCGTCCAGGGCGCGGTGTTCGATCAATTCTTCGAGCGCGTCCATGGCCTTGTCAAAACGCGCGTCGGTCATTCCGGCCTCAACGGTCAGTTCGATATACCGGCGGCGCATGTCGTCGCGCCGTTCATCGAGGTTGTAGATATAGCGGATGCAATCCAGCGCGTGATCCCAGTCCTTCGCCTTCAGGTAAGCGTCCAGCTTTTCCTGAGTCTCGCTCAGGGCGTCGCCGGACCGTTCGCCGGCCACGAGGGCGTTGATGATGTAAGGATAGACATCCAGGACATCCAAGTCCATGCGCTCGACGGCCCGATAGACTTCGACCGCGCGCTCGAAGACGCCCTGGGCCTCGAACACGCCGGCCAGGGTCATGTAGGTTTCCAAAGCCTTGCCGCGATTATTGAGCTCTTCGTAGCAGCGCGCGCTTTGCTCCAAAGCCTCCGGGTCCTCCGGGGTAATCTCCAGTATCCTTCCGCACAGCACCAGCGCGTCGCGATGCTGGCGCGCTTTAATATATTGGGCCGCAAGATCGCGCGCGGTTTGGAGCCAGGCGTCCTGGTTCTTGCTTTTTTCATGAACCCGGAGCAGCCCTTCCCAGGCTTCCATCTGATCGGGGCGCCCCTTGATGATCTTCTGGAAGCCTTTGGCGGCATTGTCCAGCGAGCCGGCGGCCAGGTCGCGTTTGGCGGCTTCCAGCAATTGATCGAACGAGACGGCGGTCTCCGGCAGATCAATGTCCAGTTTCAATCCCGTCACCAGCGCCCGCAAGGCGTCGTCATAATCCGCGCCTTTGCTGCGGGCGAAAAGGGCGATCAAATCGCCGCCTTTGGCGCCGGGACAAAGATTATAGCTGCACTTGAAAAGGCTTGTTTGGGAGTCTATCGAAAGTGTGCGAAAGACGGTCTCTTTGTGAATCGGACAAAAGCAACGCACGAATCCGCCTGCTTCCTGGATCGTGTCGTGGCGATAATTAATGATCTTCAGAATCGTCCGCGCATCCAACTTCGCGAGAACTTGCTTGACGATATCTTTCGAAAACAGGCTCATACCTTTGAATTCACTGAGAGAATTCGCGCCACAAAGTGAGTGGCAGAATATCTTTTCCGACCCTTCCGGGTCAATAGCCGGTTCAAGAAAGGCAAAAAAAAGAAAAAGCGCCTTTCCCGGCAGACAAGCGACGCCGAATAGTAGGCCGTCCCGCTCCG
>JAPLSP010000336.1 GCA_026398575.1 Candidatus Sumerlaeota bacterium
TCCGTCGGGCGGCGCCGCGCGCTCATTAATCAGCCGGGCAGTATTAGCGCGCGTGGCCGCCCGACGGAGCGGACCGGCCTACCATTCGCCGCCAATTCAAGGAAGAACGCTAGACCCTGCTTGAGGCTTACTGCAAAGCTATAACGCGGGATGTACCTCAAGCCTGGCGCGTTCTTTTCCCCCGCTTCATTTTCTTAAAAATGCGCGCTTGATATTGCGTCATTCGCGGATAATATAAGCCCGATTGCGCGCGCGCCCCCAATCCCGAGGATCCTATGGCTGAAGAATCCGCCGTCGCCGAACTGCGCCAACAACCGCACAGCCTGGATGCGGAGCGGGCGACGCTTGGGTCCATCCTGATAGACAACCGGCTGGTCGCCACCGTCAGCCAATACCTGAAAGCCGAACATTTTTACGACGCCGGCCATAGGGCGATCTTCGAGGCCATACGCGAACTTGAAGACGCCGGGTCGCCGATTGATCCGACGACGCTGGCCGAGGCGCTGATGCGCGCCGGCAAATTCGAACTGGCCGGCGGATCGGCCTATCTGGCCGTGCTCGAAAGCGCCGTGCTGTCCACGTCCAACGTGGCCGCCCACTGCAAGATCGTTCTGGACAAAGCGCTCAAACGCCAGCTGATCAAGGCCCTGAACGGCCTGTCGGCCCAGACGCTGGCCGAAGAAGAATTGGCCGCCGATCTGCTGACGCGCGCCCAGCAGTCCATCTTCAACATCCAGCGCGACTACATCGGCCAGGCCGTCCGGCCCATCACCGAAACCGTCCAGGAAGTCCTGCACTACATCGAGGACCGCCGCCGCCACGCGCACCTCTATACCGGCCAGCCCAGCGGCTACACGGATTTGGACGACATCACCTCCGGATTCCAAAAATCGGATATGATCATCCTGGCGGGTCTCACGTCGCGCGGCAAGACGGCGCTCGCTCTTAACATCGCCGCCGACGTTGCCGTCCGGCAGCGCAAGACCGTGCTGTATTTCAGTTTGGAAATGTCGCGCCATCAGCTCGTCCAGCGTCTGATGGCGATCACGAGCGGCATTGATCTGAGGAAAATCCGCGCCCCGCGCGAACTGACGGACGCCGAAATGGATAGCCTGGCCGCGCACGGAAGAGGGATCGCGCTGTCGCCGCTGCTCATTGACGACACGCCCGGCGTGGACATCGCCGACGTCCGCACGCGCGCGCGCCATTATAAGGCGCACCATCCGGATCTGGCGCTTGTATTTGTGGACTACTTGCAGCTGATTACCTTGTCGGAAACCGGCAAAGGCTCGCGCCTTGATTCGCGCCAGCAGGAAGTGGCCCGCATCTCCGGCGCGCTCAAGGGCCTGGCGCGCGATCTGGATACGCCCCTGATCGCGCTGGCGCAGCTCAGCCGCCAGGCCGAATTGCGCCGGGGCAAAGACAAAGAGCCGATCCTTTCGGATTTGCGCGAGTCCGGCGCGATCGAGCAGGACTCAGACCTGGTCATGTTCGTTCATCGCCCCGATTTTTACGTCAAGTCCAATGAAAATGCAGCGGAACAGAGCGATTATCACGAGGCTTCAATCCTGGTCCGCAAACACCGCAATGGCCGCACGGGCAATGTGGAACTTTTCTTCCACAGCCCCACGACGCGCTTCGTTCAAAAAGCCCGCCCGGGCGAAACGGCGCCGGAAGATTAATGGCTGGCGCCGCCAAGGACCACAAGGACATCAAAGACTACAAGGACAGCAAGGACCGTGGAACGCGCGATAGCGATTTGGCGCTTGTGCGCGAGCTCTGATCATTGGCGCCCTTGATGCCGTTGTGGTCTTTGTTGTCCTTGCGGTCGTTTTCCCTTTACTCAAGCGCCGCTTCTTTGCCGACACGGGGCGCGGCTGCCGCCTGCCATAGGATGGCGTAAGAGGCGCCCGCCAGCGTCAGCAGCGCCAGCGCGAAGACGCCATGAGCGACGAAGAAATTAGGATATTTCGTATCATTGATGATCTCCGAGCCGAGCAGAATCGCCAATCCCGCCAAGCCAAGCGCGCCCAGGGCCAGACGCTTGGTCGCGCGGCTGGCTTGGGGAGAGGCGATCTGAACCGCAAGGGCGAAGGCCGCTGTGAAAATTGTCAGGAAATGCGACTTGCGCGCTTCGGGCGTCACCATCAGAAACATCAGAAACCATAAGCCCGCTTCCAGAAGCCAAAGGTCCGTCCGCTCGGTGGGCAGCCGCAGCGCCGTCCATGCGCTCAGGAACACGAGAGCCGTCACCAGAAACGTCAGGAAAATCAGCACGACATTTTTTGCCACGCGCGGCGGCAAATCGGCGACATTGACCGTCACGGCGTTTGTCTCGTCGCCCTCCTGTCCTACCCATATTTTCGCGGGTGTAAGATAGGCAAAGAGCGACGAGCGCAGGGAATAGCCGATCACGGATTGGTCCTTCGTCATGTCATGATATGCTTCGTTGGCCTGGGCGCGATATTCCTGGAGCATCTGCCAATGTCTGGCGGGACCGATCACGACGGAGGGCAGAACCAGCACCCAAAAAGCAAAGGCCAATGCGGCGCCCGCGGCGGCCTTCCATTGGCGCCGCAGCAGAAAATAGAGAATGAAGATCGCAGGCAGATACTTGATGGCGGCGGCCAGACCTACCGTCGCCCCTCCCAGCCAGGGCCGGCGGCGCGCGAGAAAAATTCCGCCGAAGGCCAGACAATAAACGGATGTGTTCCACTGCCCCAGACGCAGGTTGGCGAGAATAAAACGCCCCGCCAGCGCCAGCGCGATCAGCCAGACCCACCACGGCGGCCGCGTGATGGCGCGCGCAGCCTGCGAATGAAGGCTGAAACACCACAGGAGCAAGCCGGCGTTCAGCGCGACCCATAGCCCCTGGGCCACGGGATTGGGCAGAGGCGCCAGAGGCGCCAGCAGAATGGCATTGAATGGGAAATACTTGAAGGTGCCCCGGTATTTCTTGCTGGAATATTGGTAGGGGCTTTCTCCTTTGCAGAGGATGCGGGCGGCGGCCAGCGAATAGCGCGTGAAATCCCGCTGAACGCCGGTATCGCCATCCGGGCTCTTGCTTTGCCTGCGATATCCATAAATCGTAAAACTAACAGCCAGAATCAGCAGGCAAACGCCCGCCAACACCCGGCGCTTCCAAATAGAATTCTTCTTTGCGCAATCCATGGTTCTTGGTGTCCCGACTCAGAATTACGATCACGTATTGTTGCGTAATGGATGAAGACGATGCAGTCGGAAGCGGCGCCAGCATTTGGAGTGC
>JAPLSP010000377.1 GCA_026398575.1 Candidatus Sumerlaeota bacterium
CCGGAAATCGGGCTGGCCTATTCGCGTTCGCAGATGGTCCTGCCTGACGGAAGCAGTGGCGGAATTTATGGTGAAAATGCCATTGCCCGGCGCGCTCCCTTTGGGATTCAGGAACCGCCATACTTTTGCGTGCCCGCCGGCGTGTATCGGCGGGCGGTGTTTGAGCGCTGTGGGGGATTTGATCCCAGCCTGCGCACCTATAATGATTGCGATATGGCCATCCGCGTTTCGGAGATCTGCAAAATTCATCAAACTCCCGAAGAATTAGTGCGCGTTTACATCCGCGTCAGGAGCCAATCGCGCAGCTATGCGGCTGAGATCTTCGAAAGCGCCTGTTTGAGGGTTAGCTTCAAGGCGTTGGGGCGCGAGTTGGTTGCGCATGACCGCGAGCAAAGTTTGGCCTCAGCGTATCTGATGTGCGGCATCATGAATCACGAACGCTTCAACAAGCGCCGCGCACGCAAGTTTTTCCTGATCTCATTCGCCTTGTATCCCACGTGGCGGGCTTTTGGCTTCATATTGAAAACATTCGTGCCCGTGTTCCTTCTGAAACAGATTCGAGCGCGTCGTTCCCAATAGCAACGCGGTTCACGGTCTGGAACCGCTGCGCCGTCTTTCTGAATAGCGATAGGAATGGGCGGACATTCTTCGAACTGACTCAGGGTTTGGGGACGGCTTTGAGACGGAAGAGGACGCTGACTCCCGCTTTCCAGTACTTCGTTTTCAACGCGCCCGCCGGCATGCCTTGCACATTCCATGTCAGTAATCCCGAACCGCTGACGATATGCGTCGAGCCTGTAACGTAGGCTGTGATGTCATCGAAGGAGTTGTCAGGCGTTCCGGAGGTGGCAGCGCAATCCAGCGTTGTCGCCATCACGAGCGTCGAGATGTCATAGCCATTGGCCGGCGCCGGATCGGCGGGCGTCAGGTTATAGATGATATCCACTTTTTTGTCCGGCGTCTGATTGACGGAAACAATTTCCAGCGCTTCAGAAGGATTGGCTGGGGGCGTGCCATAATAGGCATAGGCGCGACCTACGCTTGTCTGCCCACCGGTTGAATAGCCGGATGCCCCTATGATCACATCGGCAGCCCCATCGCGATTGACATCACCGATGCCTGCAACGCTCCAGCCAAATTGTGCGCCATGATCGGGACTTGGCAGCACCGTAGCCGACGTCGCTAGACCGGAAGCCGATCCATAGTAGATATAGGCTCTTCCATCGTAGGAATCATATTGATGAGCGCCAATGAGGACATCCGCAATGCCATCGCCATTAAAATCACCTGCCGCCGCGACACAACAACCCATTTTCCCAGAGAGCTGATCACTTTCAACCGACCAATTGGGCGTCGCAGGCAATCCAGAGGATGAGCCATAATATGCATACACGCGCCCTTCATCCGTTTGACCGTTGTCGTATTGAGCCGCGCCAATAAGCACATCGCCATATCCATCTTTGTTGACGTCGCCTGCGCTTGCCACGGACCAGCCAAAAAGATCGTAGCTTTGGGCGCCATCATAAATCCTGCTGGGGCTGGAAGGAAGTCCTGTGCCTGAACCATAATAGACAAATGCTCTCCCCCCTTGCGAATAGGCATTATTGTAACTGGGGGCGCCAATGATGACATCAGCATAACCATCGCCATTAACATCGCCCGCCGAAGCGGCGGACCAGCCAAATCTTGAGCCGGCTTGATCGCCTTGAACGGTCCAGGCAGGAGAGGTCGTCAGACCGGTCGCCGAGCCATAAAAGACATAAGCGCGTCCTGCGCGCGTCAAACTGGAATTATAAAATGGCGCGCTAACGATGATGTCGCTATAGCCGTCTTTGTTAACGTCTCCCGCCGAAGCGCAAGAAAAGCCAAACACCTCTGCCGATTGACTGCCCTGCAAAGTCAGATCGGCATTGGCCGGCGTTGCGTTCGGTTTCAGGCCGCTGGCTGAGCCATACCAGACATAGACATGGCCTCTTGTTCCCGAAGCGTCATCACCCCAATAATAATATCCATCGCTGATTAGAATATCGCTGTAGCCATCCTTGTTGATATCTCCCGCTGTAGCCACGCAACGGCCAAGGCAGCAGTTCGTCGTGTTGCCATTGGCAATCCAAGCCGGCGACGTGGTCAGGCCAGTCGCTGAACCATAATATAAGTACACACGTCCGCCAAAATAATAGCCATTGTCATACCAAGGCGCTGCAACGAGCACATCGGCATAGCCATCGCCGTTGACATCGCCTGCCGCGCCCAAAGACCATCCCAAACCTCCGTTTGCCAGATCGCCATCAACAGTCCAATTAGCCGCGGCAATTGCTTGCTGCGCCTGGGTGCTCCAATCATTGGAAGCAACATCGGGGAGCGTACCCTTTTCCTGCGCCGCTTGAATGGAAGAAATCGCGCTGGCCAAGATAAATATCAGCGCGGCGCTTACAGCGATCAATGATCTGCCGAACAATCTGTGAATCAACCTTGTGCGGGGAAATTTTTCACCGCTCAAACCGTCACTCCGCAAACTGGACATGGCGCCCTCCTGAGAGATGCTCTATTTCCTGAAGCCTAACAAGGAAATCCGGTATCATCTCATGAACACGACAATACCGACATCCGCGACGAAAAAGTAATGAAGCCCCATAGCTAGTGTCAATAGAAAATTTTGATGTTTTTGCATTTTATTAGGCGGCCTGTTTCTAAGGCAATACACCATTAGCCCGCTTTGATTTTCGGGTGGATAAGCGCTCTGCGAGGTGTTAATCTTTTTATCATGTGCGGCATTGCAGGACAGATTAATTTGGATTTCAAGCGGCCTATCGAGCGCGCGACGCTCAAGATCATGGCGGATGCGCTATGCCATCGCGGCCCGGATGCCGAGGGTATCTGGATAGATGGCCCGGCCGGCTTGATCCATCGAAGGCTTTCGATCATTGACCTTTCCGAGGCCGCCAATCAGCCGATGCACAACGAGGACGGCTCCGTCTGGATTGTATTCAACGGCGAGATCTATAATTTTCTGGAGATGCGCGATGAGTTGATCGCCAAAGGCCATCGCTTCGTTACGCGAAGCGATACGGAGGTTCTGCTCCACCTGTATGAGGAAAAGGGAACGGAGATGCTGGCGCTGTTGCGGGGCATGTTTGCCTTCGCAATCTGGGACGCGCGCCGCCGCCGGTTGTTCGCGGCGCGCGACCGCATTGGGAAAAAACCTTTCAAGTATTATCTGGACGGCGAAAAATTTTTGTTCGCCTCCGAGCTCAAAGCCATCCGCGCGCGCGGGGACGTCAAAACGGATATTGAAGCGGGCGATATTCATCAATATCTGGGATTTGGCTATGTCTTCGCGCCCAACACGGGTTTCCGTCAGATCAAAAAACTGCCGCCGGCGCACTTTCTGATCTTGGAAAATGGGCGCCTGCGGATCGAGCGATATTGGCGGCTGGATTACCGGCGTCAGACCGACTTGAATTTCGACGAGTGCCGCGAGCGGATCATTCCGGAACTCGAAGAGGCGGTCCGCCTGCGTTTGATCAGTGATGTGCCGCTGGGCGCATTCCTCTCCGGCGGCGTGGATTCCAGCGCCGTGGTGGCGCTGATGGCCCGCCATTCCTCCCAACCCGTCCGCACTTTTTCGATTGGCTTCGATTTCGATGCGCATAATGAATTGCCGTATGCGCGCGCTGTGGCGCGGCAGTATGCGACGAATCACACCGAGCACGTTGTCAAAGCCGACGCCGCCAGCGTTTTGCCGGAATTAGCCCGCCTCTATGAAGAGCCTTACACCGATAGCTCCGCGCTTCCGAGCTACTATCTGGCGCAAGTCACGCGCCGGTCGGTGACGGTGGCGCTCAACGGCGATGGAGGCGATGAAAACTTCTGCGGCTACGAGCGCTATCACCTCTTCATGAAAATGCGCGGGCTCATAAAGCAGATCAATCAATTCCGTCTCGGCTGGCTGCTGTCTTTGGGCGCCCGCGCTCTGCCGGGGTCGCTTTTTGCTTCGGTGCGCCGACGCGCCGGCGCCATTCATGGGCTGTTGAATGCGCCGAACGAACAAATCTATGGCCGCCTGATTTATAGCATGACGGACGAATTGAAATCCGGCCTCTACGTTCCGGAATTTCAAAAATGGATCAAGGACTGGCCTAATCATCGGTTCATTGCGGAACGGTTCGCGCCGGAATATTCCGGCTCGCTTCCGCTGGCGCAGGCGCTGCTTTGGGACTTCGAGAACTATCTGCCTGAGGACTTGTGCGCGAAGATGGATATTGCGACGATGGCGCATGGGCTCGAGGCGCGGTCGCCGTTTCTGGATCACAAGTTCATGGAGTTCTGCGCCACGATCCCCATCGAGTGGAAGTATCGCAATGGCGACAAGAAGCATATTCTGAAGCAGGCGCTCACGCCGTTGCTGCCGCATGACATCCTTTATCGCCGCAAGCAGGGCTTTGGAATTCCGATTCACGAATGGTTCCGCGGCGACCTGAAGCCGCTGGTCCACGATACGTTGCTGGCGCCGGGGGCGGGGATTCACCGCTGGCTGGACAAGGCAGCGCTGGCGCGGCTGGCGGCGGCGCATGAATCGGGCGCCTCGGACGAGGGCTACCGGCTGTGGCTGCTGCTGATGCTGGAGTTGTGGCTGCGGTCGCTGGGGAGCTCATCCTAAGGAAGCTGCCAAAGCGCTTCGCGCATAATTGGCAAACTTATGTGTGACAAAATAATGGATGACAAAATAATACAGATACTTGCCTTTGCTTGGCGATTCTTCCAGAAAAATTTGCTTAAGGTGAATCATCATGGGGAAAGTTAAAGTGGCAATCGCTTTAACGAACCCGATGGATCAAGCCATGGTGCGCGAAGGCTTCATGGCGCCGGACAGAGTTCGCCATTGCCAGACAGAGGCCGTTGTTGGTGAAAACGCAATTTATTGCATGATGCCTGCATATATGGCCGATTCGCTCGGCTTGTCGCGGCCTTTGCGCCAAGTGGCTGAATATGCAGATGGGCGCAAGGAAGAAGTGGACGTGACCGAGCCGGTTCTCATTGAGATCGAAGGGCGTAAGGTCTTTGAAGAATGCCTCGTCTTGGGCGACGAGATGCTCATTGGCCAAGCGGCGCTGAATAAAATGGATCTTCGCGTGGATTGCCGCGAACAGCGATTGCGGCCCAATCCTGCACATCCACTTCAATCCATCGTCAAAGTGAAGCAGATGAATCGCAGAGGAACTTTGAGTATGAGTGTCACTGACGCCCTATGAGAGTATGCTTCATCAGTCCCGGCGCCGCGTCGCTGTTTTTTCCGGAAATGCCTCCTTCTCACGGCGGCGCGGAGATGCAGCTTTTTTTGCTGGCGCGCGAATTGGCGCGGAGCGGAGCGGGCGATGTTCACTTTATCGTTCATGGCGACGCCGGAAGACGCGCTGTCACGCAGGATGGCGTGACGATTCACTTCACGCCGTTCATCCCAGGGCTGGCAGCCAAGATGAAACTTCAGCGTTTGCTGACGCGCATCGGCGCCGATTGCCATATTGTGCGGGGCATGGGATCGGTCGTAAAGGAAGTGGCGTTTTTCTGTCTGTGGCGGCGGCGCAAACTTGTTTATTGGATCGCTCATGAATATGACGTGAACCCGAGCCTCGCCGTGCGCGACATGGATCGCAATCGCTGGTTCGAGTGGGGGATGCTGCGCGCGAACCTCGTTATCGCGCAGACGCAAGTCCAGGCGGCGAAGCTCAAGCAGAACTATGGCCGCGATTGCGTGATCATTCCCAATTCACTGCCCGCGCGTACGCCGTCGGAACAAAGACGCGAGTTCATCCTGTGGGTGGGAAGATTCGTTCCGTTCAAGCGCCCCGATCTTTTTATCGAACTGGCGCGCCGGCTGCCGCAGGAGCGCTGCGTCATGATCGCGCCCGTGCCGCAGGGCGCCGCCGGAGAATGCTTCGAGCGTCATCGCGACGCGCTCAAGGCCGCGCCCAATATCGAACATATTCCGGGCGTGCCGCTCAAGGATATGGACTCCTGGTTCGACCGCGCCAAGGTTTACGTCAACACCTCATCGAGCGAAGGCTTCCCCAACACCTTTCTCCAGGCCGCCTGGGCCGGCACGCCCATCGCGTCGCTGACGTTCGATCCCGACGGCATTGTCGCCGCGTGCGATATGGGCGTCGCCCCCGTCAACCTTCGCTCGCACGATCCCAAGCAGGACATGGATGCGTTTGCCGCGGCAATTGCGCATCTCTTATCGGATGAAACCTTATGGCGGCGCCAAAGCCAGAGCGCTTATGCCTGCGCGCAGGAACGCCATGACCTCGGGCGCAATGCCGCGCTGCTGTCGCGGCAACTGGATGATCTTCTTCGCAAACGCGGATGAAAAGCGCATGAGATGGATTGACGTTCGCGCCCTTCTTCGAGTAAGAAAGGCGCGCGCGTTCAATGCTCCCGCTGACGCAGGCGCCATCTCTTGTTGCGGCAGGCTCTGAAGTGATGTTCCGATATTCCCGATCTTTTATTCTGCGGATGATGCTTATGACGTTCGGCATGACAGGTCCCTGGATGTTTACGGCGCGGGCGGCGGCCAGCGAAACCGCAATCCTGTCGCGCCTCAATGACCTGGTGAAGAAAGCGCCCAAAGGGGCCACAGTCGCGGCCTACGTCGAGCGCGCCAATGACGGCAGAATGATTTTCAATCATGACGCCAGCAAGCCCATGCTTCCGGCTTCGAATCAAAAAATCCTGACGACAGCCGCCGCCCTGGATCTTTTGGGCGAAAAATTCCAGTACCGCACCGAATTGAAAATGCGCGGGACAATCCAGGGCGAGGAACTGCGGGGCGATCTGGTGGTGGTGGGAACGGGCGATCCGACCATTTCGAATCACTTCGCCAAGGACAAAAACGCCGCCTGGATATTCCACGATTGGGCGGAGAAGCTGAAGGCGCGCGGTGTGCGGCGAATCACGGGCGGCATCCTTGGCGATGACAGCGCCTTCGACCAAACCCCGACGGCGCCTGGCTGGCCTCAGGATCAGGGAGGCGAATGGTATTGCGCGGAAATTTCGGCGCTGATGTTCAACGACGGCTGCGTGGATGTTCAATGGCGGAGCGGCGAGAAAGACGGCAGCCCGGTTCCCTATACGCTCCAGCCGCCGACCAAGTACCTGACCATTGACAACCAGGTCAAAACCCGCAAGGACGCCAAGGAAACGAATCGCATCTGCCAACGCAATGGGCGGCTGAACGCCGTTGTGATCAAGGGCGAACTCAAACCCGGGAAAGAAGTGCACGATTCGATTTCCGTCAGCGGCGCCACGCAATACTTCCTGACCGTCTTGCGCGAAACGCTGACGGCGGAGGGGATCGAAGTCAAAGGGCCCGCCCGCCCGATGGACGACGCTACCGATCCGCCGGCGACCCGGAAAAACCTGAGCATGGTAGCTTTCTACCAATCCCCTTCTCTGGGCGAAATCGTCTATGAGACGAATTTGCACAGCCAGAATCTGTTTGCCGAAGCCCTCTTCAAAACCATCGGAAAAATGGAGAACAAGCTCGGTTCCTTCGAGACGGGCGCCCAGGCCGTTCAAAAATTCCTCGAACGTCATAAAATCCCGATGGAAGGAATTCGTATCGCGGATGGTTCGGGGCTTTCGCGCGAAAACCGCGTCACCGTACAGGCGCTGGCCGGCGCATTGAAGGCGGCTGATAGCGCGCCGTGGCGCGAAGCCTATCGCAACAGCTTCCCCATCGGCGGCCAAACGGGGAGTCTGGCGCACCGCATGAGCAAGACCAAGGAAGATCATGCCACGGCCAAACGGATTCGCGCGAAAACGGGATATATCAAAGGCGTCCGCGGTCTGAGCGGATGGGCCACCCAGCCCGATGGAACGGAGTATCGTTTTTCCGTTATCCTGAATTCCGGCGAAACCAACGCGAGCGGCGCGGTGCAATGGATAGACGACATGGCGCTGGCGCTGGCGGAAAAATAGTTTTCGGTTTTCGGTTTTCGGTTTTCAGTTTTCAGTTTTCGGTTTTCGGTTTTCGGTTTTCGG
>JAPLSP010000171.1 GCA_026398575.1 Candidatus Sumerlaeota bacterium
AGTTTACGGTTCACCATTCATGGTTTGGAGTTGCTGATTGGCTATTTGCATGAATTCGTTTTCATAAATGATTTAATCGCCTGTATGTATCCATCGTATTCGCTTTTCTTCCGCGATTAAAAGATAATTGCGAAAATCCTCCTGGGTATGGCCTGCCAATAATGGCAGCAGCAGTTTTCTAGCGTTTTCAGTCGTCGTTGGCTCGATTTCCAAGCGAATCACCCCAGGGTGATGTTTCAATGGAAGCATCGTCCAATCCCCAAAGTGCTTATCCAGAGTTACGAGAACTCTATCTTCTATAATTGCTTTTTTTAGAATATCCGCATCATCAGATCGCTCCTGCCCTATCTCAGATGCATGTACAACATCGAAACCCTCTAACCGAAGCAGAGATGACAGATTTATGTGAAACATCTGGTCCAGATATAATCGCATAGTGGGATTGGGCTCGTATTCTAAGAGACCGCAGGGAATGCAATTTCTGTATGTTCGATGGAAGCGCCTGCATACCATAATGCAGCGCGAATATCTTCGCGACTAAGCCCTGGGTATCCGCCGAGAATAGAATCCCAAGACTCATCCTCCGCTAATTGATCAAGGATAACTTTGACGGGAATACGCGTGCCTCGAATCACTGGCTTGCCGTTGCAGACCCGAGGATTGATTTCAATTCTTTCCAACATGATTTTCCCTCTCCATTCCCTCGCTGGTTACTGCGGAGTAGTATTGCGCAAATGGCGGGTTCTTCAAGCCTAAACTCAAGGTTTGGGATGGCGCAGGGTGTTGTTGAGGCGGCGCCAGATCGCGCGCCAGAGGCGCACTTCAAAATCCGAAATCCCCGCATGCCCGAAAAAACGCCGCAGGTAGCGCATGGTTATGTCGGGGTTCTGGGGATTGAAGAAGCGTCCCGCCCATAAAGCGTCATAGGCTTGGGCGTACATCGCCTCGAGCGATTCCAGCGTCGCCGGCGGGTCGCTGGTTTTCCCTTCGCCGCGCATGGGGGGCCATGCGCCTTTCCCGAACCGGTCCGCCACGGCCTGATGCAATTCATAGAGCAGGACGCTGGCGGCCATAGAAACATTGAGCGACGGCATATCCTCGCACGTCGGTATGGTGACGACAACCTGGCATTGATCCAGCTCCAGATTGCTCATGCCGGAGGTTTCGTGTCCGAACACCAGCGCGATTTGCTCATCCGTCGCGACCGAATCGAGCGCCAGTTCGATCCCCTGGCGCGGCCGGTATGCCATCCGGTCCGTGCGGCGCGCGCGCGCGGTCGAGCCAATGGCATGCGTGCATCCGATCAGCGCTTCGGAGAGCGTTTCGACAATGACGGCGTTTTCGAGAATGAACATTCCCGCGCGCGCCCGCCTCCGCGCCTCCGGGCAAAGATGATCGGCTTTGGGTTGGACCAGATAAAGCCGGCGCGGCCCGAAATTGAGCATCAGACGGCAGATGGCGCCGACATTGCCCGCGATCTGCGGCCGGCACAAGACCACGCGGACGTTGCTGAAAAGCTCGCTAGAAATTTCCGATTCCGTGCGTGACATGATGAGATTTTCATATCATGGCAGAGTCGGGGCGGTCTAGGGCGCTTTGCTGCAATATGCGATCAAGTCACCGGCGGCGGAATTCGTGTTTGACATTGTGTTCAACTCCGCCATAGCTTGCTTGCGTGTTTTATGGATGTTTTCAAGATAACGAAAAAACGCGAATTCGAGCTTATTTGCATAGGAGACGGTCATGAATCTGAAAGTAATACTCGAACCGAGCGAGGACGGTGGATTCACGGCAGTTGTGCCATCATTGCCCGGTTGCATTAGCGAGGGAGATTCAAAGGAAGAAGCCCTTAAAAATATCCGCGAAGCCATTGAGCTCTATCTTGAGCCAGCGGAGGATGATTTCTATGCCTCATCCTTCAGCATCGAAACATCTATCCCCAGTTTCTCGATTTTTTCGTAGAGATTGCGGCGGCTCATTTCGCCCAGGCGGGCCGCGGCCGAGACGTTGCCGCCCACGCGATGCAATAAGCCGATGATATAATCCCTCTCGAATTTGTCGCGCGCTTGCTGGTACGTCATTTCCGAGCTGGATTCGGCAGCCGTGGACGGTGCAGACGATGTGGACGGTGTGGACGACGAAGAACCGGCTTTGGCCATGGACGCCGGCGCCAGGTCCGCGCGCAATTCCTCCGGGCCGATCCGGTCTCCCTCCGATAGCGTCAGCGTGCGTTCGATGATGTTGCGCAGTTCGCGCACATTGCCCGGCCAGCGATAAGATTGAAGCAGAGCGACGGCTTCCGATTCGAGCGCCGGCGGCTTGCGTCCGGATTGGGCGCAGATTTCTTCGATAAATCGCCGCGCCAATATCGGCACGTCGTCCAGGCGCTCGCGCAACGGCGGAATCTGGATGGTGATGACGTTGAGGCGATAGAACAGGTCCTGCCGGAACCGCCCCAGCTCGATCTCTTGCTCCAGATTGCGATGCGTGGCCGCCAGGATGCGGATGTTTACCTGGATCTCGTGCGTGCCGCCGACGCGCTGGATGCGATTATCCTGCAACACCCGGAGCAATTTGGCCTGAAGCGCCAGCGACATGTCGCCGATCTCGTCAAGAAACAGCGTGCCGCGATCGGCCAGTTCCATCAACCCCAGCTTGCGCGCGATGGCGTTGGTGAACGAGCCTTTTTCATGCCCGAAGAGCTCGCTTTCGAGCAGCGGCTCGGGGATCGAAGCGCAGTTGACGGCGACGAATCGTCCGGACGAACGTTTGCTGAGGCGATGGATCGCGCGCGCCACCAGTTCTTTGCCTGTTCCCGTTTCGCCCTGGATCAACACCGCGCTCGATGAGTCGGCAACCTTGTCCACCATCCGCATCACCGAGCGCCATGCCGCGCTCTCGCCCACCGGCTCTTCCTCGCCGCCCAGCGAGCGGCTGAGCAGCGCGTCCACGGAAATGCGCTCTTCGTCCATACGCCGTTTTTCGAGCGCCCGCGCCACGGTCATCACCAGATCGTCTATCAGAAATGGCTTGGTCACGTAATCGTATGCGCCGGCTTTCATCGCGCCTACCGCGCCATGGATCGAGCCATGCGCCGTGACCACAATCGCCGGGATCGTGGGATCGAGCCGCCGCACCGCCTCGACAACCTCGACGCCTGAAATATCGGGCATCAGCAAATCCGTCAGGACCAGGTCCGGCTGCGTCGCCGCGAAGGCCTCGAGCGCCTGATGCGGATCGGTGAAGGCCGCCACTGCATAGCCTTCGAGCTGCAGGCTCTTCTCCAGGATGCGACACATATTCAGCTCATCGTCAATGACCATGATCATGGCCTTGGCGGGGTTATTGGCCTTGTCGTCGCTCATTGGGCCGCCTCTGAAGCCTCAAAGTATTTTCCCATCGTAACGTATCCTGCTGCCTTTTTGAAATGCACAGGTTGCCATGCGCGTAAAGATTTCCGGCCTTATGGTTTTTTGTCAATTGAGATTTCAGTAGGTTCCGGACGCCGGACGGAACTTAATGGCCCCGGCGCGCATGATCCCGTCCGGCGTCCGGGACCTATCCTGCGCCCTGTTGCAGGAGTTTTGATTTTTCCTCTGGCGCGGGCGCCCCCCCAAAAGGCATCGTTTAGAGTCGGGATGATTCAGAGCTCGGATGTATTCAGATCAGTGCAGCTCTTGGTCAGAATCATTTTTAGGGAGAAGAAAATGACAGCCTGCCTTTCATTCCTCTTGAGCGCCTCGTTTTTCCTGTTTCAAGCCACCGCCGCGACAAAGCAATCCGGCGATGCTCGCAAGGAGAATGGCGCCTCAGCCAAAGAAGCCGCCTCAGCTAAAGCAAACGCCTCGCCCAAAGAAAGCGCCCCGATCATGGTCTCGGCGAAAGTCAAGCCGGCCAACGCCTGGAAAGAATATCCCACCCGCACGATTCATCATCTGCCGGGATTTGACGTCTCGAAGGTGGATGGCGC
>JAPLSP010000506.1 GCA_026398575.1 Candidatus Sumerlaeota bacterium
CCGGCGGGTTGAAATGCTCTCTCTCCTTTTTTGCAGCGCGCTTCAGCGCGGCTTCTCGATGCGCTTTAGCATTTCCGGCAAATTACCTGCCTCAGTTATCAAGCAGCCGCTCATACCCCAGCCTTTGCCTCCGCGCTCGTATCATCATATTCATCTTCCATGGATGTCCCATGCCGCTCCATTTTTTCATTATTCGAGCCTGCTGGAAGATGGTGAATGAATATCTTTGAGACGACATGGGTGGAAGAAGAAAGCATGGCTGAAGCCTCCGTCGAGAAGCCGCGCTGAAGCGCGCTCATAAGATTTATGTTGCCCTTGCTCCCCGCCGGCTAAAGCCGGGGGCAAGGAGGAACCTGCTGAAGCAGGTTATCAAATGTCCAAACTCCAGCGTCCCTCCGGAGCTATAAAGGCAGCTGTTGCACGCCCACCGTTGAAATGGGTGGGCTATTATCAATCAATCCCTCCAGGATGGCTAAAATGGCGTTAGAACAAAATTGAAAGATAGCTACTCCTCCATCGCCACGTTGAGCGTGATTCCCGTTTTGCCGTCTTCGCCGTTGAGGCCGATCATCAGCGCGCGCTTTTCGGTTTTCTTCTTGAAGCTCAGCATGATGTTCTTTTCGCTCTCCACGGATGTTTCTTCGTTCCATCCCTGCTTCTTGGCGTCGGACTTGTAAGCGGCGGCGACGGTTTTGACAGCATCCGCCGATTCCAGCATGAGCATGAAATTCTTCTTATCCTTGACGGTCGTAATGGCTTTGGCGCCCTTATAAACAAGCACGTCCTTCGGAAAATCCTTGGGAATTTCCACGCCCGCCGCGCCGCCGGAAAAAGCCGCTTCGGCGCCTTCTTTGGTCTTGATCTTCATCTGCTGCTTTGACAAATCCACCTGGGCCTTGCCGCCCGATTGCTTTTCAATTGCCTTTTCCATTGCCTTTTGGGCGATGAGATTCGAGGCGGCGGATTTATCCTCCTTCTTGCCGCACGCGGCGCCATAAGCCAGGATGCAGGCCATGGCGGCCAGAGCGATGAAGCGGGCTGAAGCGCTTTTCCTCATAATAGTCTCCTTGTCGGGCTTTGAATGCGGCCCAGAGCAACGCATAAATTGAGGTGAAAGGCAAAGGGAAAAACAATCGCGGAGAACATTTAGTCTAAGACTTTAAGAGCCCGCCTTTTATGCCATCCGCCCCACGACGGCTTCTTGTTAATATTTCGATTTTGCGCTCCCTTGGCCATTTTCTGCCCTTGACTTTGGCTAATTATCCTTTGAAAATTAGAGGGCAGCAGCACAAAGTTTATCTTGTTAGCATTTGGCGAGGTTTCGCGTGGCCCCTTCCAGCCGGCGCACAGTGATGATTCGCAATCTCCTGGGCTTGCACGCCCGTCCGGCGGCGAAGTTTGTCCAAATCGCCAGCCGCTATACGGATACCGAAGTTGCCGTCCGCAAAGGCAGCGAAGTGGTTAATGGCAAGAGCATCATGGGCATGATGATGTTGGCGGCGGCGCTCGGAACGGAACTGAGCATCGAGGCCACCAGCGGACATCATGAAGAGGCGCTTGAGCGTCTGTGCGAACTGGTCGAAAATAAATTCGACGAAGAATAGCGATATTGCTGCAAGGCGCGCTTTCAGGCCGCGTCATGCGGGACCGGTCTTTTTCTTATGGCTAACGCTTCCAACGCATCTTTGGAAATCACGGGCATCGGCGTGTCGCCGGGCGTTGTCTATGGCGAAGCGCTGCTGATTGACAAGCGGAGCCTCCAGATCGAGCCGCGAACGATTCCGGCCAATAAAATCGAATCGGAAGTCGTGGCGTTTCGCCAGGCCATCGAGCAATCGCGCCAGCAGATCATGGCCATCCGCCGGCGCGTGGCGGACGTTCTGCATGAATCCAAAGCGCAAATCTACGATTCGCATCTGATGATTCTGGACGACGAACTGATCTTTCAAAAAACGATCAGCGTCATCCGCGGCGAATCCCTGAACGCCGAATATGCCTTCGACCGCTCCATCAAAGAGTTGGCCCAGCGCTTCGAGGAAATTGACGATCCTTATATGCGCGCCCGCCGGGCGGACCTGGAAGATATCCATCAGCGCGTCCTGAACAACCTGCTGCAGCTCGAGCATGAGCCGATCATCGAGATCAATCGGCCCGTCATCGTGGTCGCCCATGACCTGACGCCCTCGGACACCGCCAACATGATCGGCCGGCCGGTTCTGGCCTTTGTGACGGACAAGGGAGGTCCGACGTCGCACGCCGCCATCATGGCCAAGGCGCTCGAGATTCCCGCCGTCGTCAGCGCCGAAACCGTGACGGCCCGCGTCAAGCAGGGCGATCTGCTGCTGGTGGACGGCGACAACGGCATCATCGTCATTTCGCCCACCGAATCGCGCCTGCGCAAGGCCGAGCGGACCATCCGGCTGCGCGAGCGCCAGGACGCCGAGCGCGAGCGGCTGCGCGACCTGCCGGCCGAAACGCGCGACGGCTATCGCATCGAGCTGGCCGCCAATATCGAGTTTCCCGAGGAGATTCCCCACGTCCTCAGCCACGGCGCCGACGGCGTGGGATTGTTCCGCACCGAATTCCACTACCTCAACAAAGGCCGGCTTCCCGAAGAAGAGGAGCTATACGAGGTTTATTCGGACGTGTTGCGCCGCATCGCGCCCAAGCCCGTGATCTTCAGGACCGTGGACCTGGGGGGCGACAAGCTGGCCGATTATATGAGCACGACCCAGGAATTCAATCCCTACCTCGGGCTGCGCGCCATCCGCCTGTGCCTGGCGAATCCGGAAATGTTCCGGACGCAATTGCGCGCGATCATCCGCGCCTCGGCCCATGGTCCGGCCAAGATCATGTTTCCCATGATCACCCGCGTGGATGAGGTGCGCCAGGCGCGCGCTATGATGGCCTCGGTGCGCCGGGAATTGCGCGCTGAAGGCAAGCCCATGTCGAGCGACATCGAAATCGGAATCATGATCGAGATTCCTTCGGCGGCCCTGACGAGTGACATCCTGGCGCAGCAGGTGGACTTTTTCTCGATCGGCACGAACGACCTCATCCAATATACGATGGCCGTGGATCGCGTCAATGAGGCGGTGGCCCACCTCTATGAGCCTTATCACCCGAGCGTGCTGCGCCTGATTTCGCACGTTATCACTTCGGCCCATGAAGCGGGCATTTGGGTGGGCGTTTGCGGCGAAATGGCCGCCGACCCGATGAACGCCGTGTTGCTGGCGGGCATGGGAGTGGATGAGCTGAGCATGGGCTCGATCCTGATCCCCGAAGTCAAAGCCCTCCTCCGCAGCGTCACGTTGTCGCAGGCGCGCGAGCTGGCGCGCGAAGTGCTGCGCCTCCCGAATTCCCAGAAAATCCGCGCCCTCATCGCCAAGCGCCGCAGACAATTCCGCCGCGCGGCGCACTAGGCTTGGATGACCTTACATTTCCTAAGGCTTCGATAAGCGTCGTATCTGGGCTCCAAATCTGTCATCGTTATTAAGGCGCTTCTTTATTCTTTCCACGTCTTCCTCTTGGAGGGCCGGATAGCATTCTTTGAGAATATCGCCGATCCTGCCGATGATTGCCTCCTTCGGTGGCATCGGCGAGCATTCCTCCAAGAGCTTTTCCTGGTCTTGGGCAGGTAAGTCAAAGAAACCAGTATTCCTTTTCAAAGCATCCCTTATCGTCTTTGACGCAACCCATAATGGCTCCATGCGATTGAATCTAAAGATTTCCTGAATAAGCTCTTCTTCTTCTTTCCCTTCTGTATCTTCTTTCCAATCACGCACGTCTACTCTTGAGTATAAATTGCCTACCATCCATCCTAGTCTATGCTGAAACGCTTGCTGCAGTCTCCCAACTCTTGCTGCGATAAGCGTTCGATAATGCTCATTAGCTTTGACCGAGATAGAGACTCTCAAGACTGCTACGCAACGCACAGAGATGCCAGCATCGGCGTCTGGATGAAGATAAAAAAGGCCAAGATTCTGTTCGTTCTGGTTAATGACCCTTTCGATAAGCATTAAGGCACGTTCCTTGATTTCTTTTTTGAAAATGCCCGGCCCTAAATATCCGAATTGATTTCTTAGCGAGCTGGCAATTAAGTCCTCCAATGAGCGAATAACAGACAAGCATATATGCGTCGCTTTGCACCTGCCGTCTCTTTGCACCAAATCGCAGGACTGCGTCAGGACTAGAAATCGCTGGTACTTAGGATCGGAAAAATATGGATGGACCTTCTCGAAAAGAGCCCGAAGCCCTTCGTCTGGCCTCAAAATGTCCCCTTGGCACAAATTCTGATCAGACGCTAGCGAATCAGCTGAGTCATAGGTCCAATGCATGGCTCACCATTGCTTCTACCGGGTAGAACGATTGGACCGGCCTTCTTGAATCTCTCTGGGAGCAACATAAATCTCCACTTCCCCTGATGTCCGGCTTGTAGGAACCGCACGAACAATTGCCGGCTTGGCTCGCGTATTAATACTGATTCGAGTGTCCTCAACCACCGCAGTTTTATAATGAAAGCCAGCAGAATTGCTTGCCATGGTATTGGGGCTCGTATCTTCAATCGAAGCGGTCATTTTTATGATTCCTCCTCTGTTAAGTTTAGTATCTTTTCTGTGATATTTGCAGATAATAATTTTACGTCATCTATTGGTATCTGAAGCCACGCTTTAAGATCATCAGGCTGACTGGAAATCCTTTCAAAATTCAGTACTATTGCGTATTCCCCTGCTTCACGATTGCTGATGTGAACATTCACACGTCCATCTTTCCACTTAAGTGCACGGCGGATTTCTTTGCCTACAATGTCGTGTTTCTCATCCGATATCCTGCCGTCCAAAGCCATTGAAAAAAGCCCTATAAACTCATCGGATGGTTTCTCTACTTGATAGCGAATATTGTAACCAGCGGCTACTAGTGGGGTTTTAGGCAACATTGCAATTGCCTTTACTGCGATCCCTCTCGATTTATCTAACACATCCAAAGTACATTTCTCACATCCAATATGAAGACGCCCAGAGTCTGCAGAAACGGATAATTCATCAATCTTAACACGGAAGGGAGCAATAGCATCCAATGGCACCAGTACTTCAATGGGATGATCTGGTGGTTTCCCAAACAAGTGTTCAGCGATGCCTTTGGGCGTGAGAATCGCGGGATTCCAATGCCCCACAATGATCGTATTCCAATCGAATGGTTTAATCAAAAGAGAGACTCCCTCTTCCAAGCTTTCGCCACAATTCTGTCTTTGAAGCTAACGTCATTAGGTCTCATCGCGCAATAAGTTTTTTCCCGGCCAGCAAAACAAAAAAATGTGCTAACCTTCAATAATTACTGTTTCAATGACAGCACGCTCGCTTTGCGGCGGCCTTCGGGATCGCGGGGAGAGAGGCAGAGGATGTCAACCGGGGGCTTGCCGTCAATCTCCCGAGCCTGGATGCCCTGGATGTCATGAGGCGCCTGCCATTCGCGCAGGGGACGCGCGGCGAAGCCTTTGTTTTTCGGGAGCTGGGGGAAGAGCGCCACCTTGTCTTTGGCCGTTTTCGTCACCAAATCAGGCAGGCCGTCGCCGTTGAAGTCGCGGTCCACGATAATGGGCATGTCGTTCTCGGAAAGCAGGCCGAAGATCGCGTAAACCAACTTGAGGCGATAGGTGAAATTTGGCTGCTCAGGAAAAAAGCCTTTCTTGTCCGGGCCACCTTTGGGGTCCCAAAGAAAAACGCGCAAGTCAACTTCCAATCCGCCTTTGAAATAGGCCTCTAGGTTCTTTTGCGCGCTGGCAGCCTGCAGGTCCAGGTACGTCAGCATCAAGTCCGGGTAACCATCATTGTTGAAATCCACCAGCGGGATTCGCCCCGGCTGCGGCGTGAAGTCGCCGGTAGTAATTTTTGCCTGCGGCTCGCCGAGGGTATATGAGCCATTTGCGCCATTGCCGCTTTTTGCGCCGCGATACAAACTGATGTGGGTACGCGAGCGCGCCAGGCTCGGCTCGCTTTCGATCAGCAGGCCGTCCGGAATGCCGTCATGATCCAGATCGGCGTAGTAAGTGAATCGGAACCACGGATCGCCCAGGGCGTTTTCCTCGGGAGCGCCGAATTCCAGGCCCGGTTTTTGCAGATAGACGCCTTCGCTTTTGCTGATCAAATCCGGCAGGCCATCTCCGTTGAAGTCGGTGATGATGAAACCGGTGTTGGATCCTCCCGTGTGCGTAATCGCCTGGAACTTCCAGGGCCTGCCGTTCCACGCGGCGGAAAAGGACCGCGTCGGAGTATAAGACAATCCGGCATAGGGCGGTGAAAAGACCAGCGCCTCGGGGCTCGAATCCACCCAGCGATCCGGCGCATCGTTCCAGGGCGCGACGGAGACGCGCTCCAGTTTCCCTCCCGCCGAGCGCCACAGGCCCAGCCCGCCCTGCGAGGGCGTCAGAATCTCATCGCTGCCGTCATCGTTGATATCCAGCGTGATGACAGCCATTTGCGCCTTGGCAAACGTTTCCGGAAGCATGAGCGGGCTTTCGGCGGCCATAGCAAAGCGGGCGCCGGGCTGGAGATAGTCCAGCCGCCAAATCCCCCGCCGGCTCAACCCAATCCAGCAGGGAGAGGCGCTATCGGACGTGATGAAAGGCGTGGAAGCCACCAGGGCGATTTCTTCCGGAAGCGGGAATGTCATCTGCGGCTTGGTCGGGACTTCGAAGCCGTTGGATGGGGTGAAGTAAAGATTGAGCGCTCCCTTGGCCAACTCCGCCACGTCGGTCCGTCCATCCCCATTGAAATCGCGCTCATAAAAACTATACGCCCCCTTCGGCTGAAGAAGCAAAGGCGCTGCAAAGGAGACAGGAGACAGGAGACAGAAGACGGCAAGGAGGAGACGCGAAGACGCGGAGACGCGGAGACGCGAAGACGCGGAGACGCGGAGAGGGGAAACGCGGAGAGGGGAAACGGGTTTGTGGTCCGTGTTTGTCCGTGCCCGTCCGTGTCGGTCCGTGCCCGTCCGTGTCCGCCCGTTTTTTCCTTTTTCATTTCTCATTTTACATTTCTCATTTTTCATTTCTCATTTTCCATTTTTCATTTTACATTGGCAGCGCCAGCTCCTGGCGCCCCGCTGAGTTTCTCCAGCTTGACGGCCACGTCGCGGAAGCCGGCGTCAATGCGGAAAACACGCTTGTAAGTCTCGAAGGCCTGCGGACGCAACTGCTCCGATTCGTAAATGGCGCCGACGGCGTAAAGCAGACCCTTGATCTCGCGCAGTTCGATCTCGTTGGCCGTATCAATGCGGATTTTTGCAATCTGTTCTTCGGCCATATCGAAGACGCGGCGATGCGCAAGGCAAACGGCCTGCCTGGCTTCGGATAAATTGCCAAGAGACGGGTCCTTGGCGGCCAGTTGATAATGCCGGACGGCGCGCAAGTGTTCGCCGCGGTTGAAATGAATGTCGCCCATTTCCATGTTGTAGGCGGGATTGTTGGCGTCCCGGTCCAGCAGTTCGCGCAACTCGAAATAGGTTGCGGGTCATGCGGATTGTATGAAAATATCCGTTCGAGCCAGCGCGCGGCTACCTCCGGATCTGCCGTCTGGCAGGCGGCCTGGAACATGATGCGTTCCACCGCTTCGCTGCGCTCGCCGCCGTGGTCGAAATAAGACGTGAGGATCGAGAGCACTTCCTGCCAGTCGCCGCGCGCCGCATGAAATTCCGCCAATACCCGTTGCGCGGGAAGATGCTCCGGTTGAAGCGTCAGGATGCGCCGGCAGCCCTCGCCGATGATTTCCTGCGGATCGAGCGAACGCTGGCTCATGGCCTTGTAAAGCTCCAGGGCGCGGTCGAACTCGTGATCCCGAAGCGCCAAGTCCGACAAATAGCTGTAGATGAGGAACGGTCGGTCGGTCTTTTGGGTGAATCGCAAGGCTTCCTGCTGGGCCAGCGCCTTGGTCTCCGGATGATTCGTCACCAGCTTGTCCAGTTCCCGCACGCAGGCGTCCACTTCGTCGTTTTCCGCGAGCAAGGCGATATACGTCAGCTGCGCGCGCATATCCTCCGGCGCCGCCTGCGCCTTGCCGCGCATGATCTCCAGTTCTTTTTGGGCGATGGCTTTTTCCACGCGCCGCAGCATCGCGCGCGCTTCGGCCAGGAATGAGGCGTCCGCCGCCGGTTGGCCTTCTTCCTGTTTGCCGGCCTGCGCGGCCATGTCCACGGCGCGTTGCGCTTCGATCAGGGCGCGCGTCGCGTCGGTCATGCTCATATAATGCCGCGCCAGCGAGAGCGCGAACCGCCCGTCGCCCGGGAAACTCCGGCGCGCCGTCTCGAGCAGGCGCGCGGCTTCCTCATGCGATCCCTTGTTTCCGAGCGCGGCGCCATATTCGAGCAGACTGTCGGCGTCCGGTTGCCCCGGCTGCGTCGCCAGCGCCTCGAGGTGGATGATTTCGAGATCGGGACGGCTGAGCTCGCGATACAGGGAGGCCAGCCGGCGGCGCGCGCTCCAATCCTCCGGCTCGGCTTCCACCGCGCGTTCGAGCCACGCCGCCTCATCGGCGGATTGGCGCCGCTCGGACGCCAGCGCGGCCAGGGGATAAAAAATCCGCGGATTGCCGGGGAAGAAACTCAGGAGTGACTCATATTCCGCGCGCGCTTTGTCATAGGTCTTGCCCGCCGAGAGTTTCTCGCAGGCCTCCAGCGCTCCATCCAGGTCGCCCAGCGCGCACGCGCACTCGCGCAGCAGCTTCAGCATCTGTCCCGACCATTTGCCGTCCGGGATTTGTTGGAGCAGATGAAGGGCCGAATCGTAATGGCCGGTTTTCACCCACGCCATGGCCAACTGCGTGATCACTTCCTTGTCGCCGGGACGTTTGGCGTACAGCGCTTCGAGCCGCTCGGCGGCCTGCGGCCAATCCTCATCCGTCACGGCCAGATCGCACAGGGCTTCCAGCATCTCCGGATCGCGATAGCCTTCTTCAAACAGCGGCTCCAGCATTCCGCGCGCCAGCGTCACCTCCCCGAGCGAACGCAGGACCATGCCATAGTCGCGTCGCGCCAAGCGGCTGGCGGTAAAGAAGCGCAATCCCTGACGCAACAGCATCGCCGAAAATTCCCACCATTCGCGCCGCCGGGCGTAGCGGCCCAGAGAAATCAGCGCGGCGCCGATGATTCGTTCGGCGGTGAAGACAATCAAGGGCGCCAGCAGCGCCCCGCCCGCCACGGCGGCCCAGTACAGCGGGTCATTGGAATTATAGGAGAGGATGATGATTGCGGGAAACGCGCAAAGGGAGACGACCAGCAGCGACAAGCGGATCGTGGGACGGCGCCGGCGGAAGGCGTCGAGGCTCAGGACATAGCCAATGCAAAAGAGCAGCGCCAGCACCGCGCCCATCGCCAGCGCGGCGCGCGAAACCGCGTCGAAGTTGCCGATTGTCCGGGCCAGGAAAGAGGGGAGATATTTCCTCGCCCATTCCGCTTGCAGAATCAAGCCGTTGGCCACCACGCTCCCAAGGAGCGAGATGAAGACTGCAACGCAGGCAATCGCCGTGAAAGCGATATTGCGCGGACGGGATTGCAGATTTGAATAAGCCATGATGAATCATCACCGCCTTTGTGAACGAGCCGACTATTTATCACCAAACCGCGGCATGGCAAGCCCAAATGAATCTCTGCTTCTATCAGGGGTGTGCCTCGCGGTGCAGCTGCGCTCTATGCACAAAATCCCAATCGCCAAGCAATAAAAGACGCGGTCTTTCCAGATTTGCGCCGAATGGTAGGCCGTCCCGCTCCGTCGGACGGCCTTGGCGCGCTCTGGCCGCCCGCCGGAGCGGGACGGCCTACCATTCGGCGGGCTTATTCCGGATGGCTTTCGATGAACTCCTGGCTTTGGCGCAACAATCGCTGGCGGCGCTGGCGGGCAAGCTCTTGCATGTTCACGTGCAGATCTTTTTCATCCACGATCTCGGCCCCGATCAGGCATTCCAAAACATCCTCGAGCGTCACAACGCCGAGGAATTGCTTGCCCGCATCCTGGACGCAGAACAGATGCCGGCGTTCGCTGAGGAAAAGGTCCAGCAGCTGGTGCGCGGGCATGTCCTGCGGCACAAAGCGGACGGGTTCCATCAGCTTGCCCATCGTCAATTCGAACTGGTCCTTGGCCAGCGCGTCAAAAACGTCGCGGCGATAAACGACGCCGACAATCGCGTCGGGATTATCGTCGCGGCAGACCGGAACGCGGCTATAGCGCCAATGCTGGGCGTCAACGGTCGTATAGCGCAGCGGCAGGGGCTCGGGCACGCGCGCCACGACCGAGTTGGGCGTCATCAGGTCGAAAGCCGTCACGTCATTCAGCCGCAGGGCGTTGGCCACCCATTTGACTTCCTCCGGACGAATCTGCCCGGACCTTTGGCTCAGCGACGCCAGGCTTATAATGTCGTCTTCCGTGGCATGGGATAAATGCGATTCCTTTCCCCACAGCCGGGTGATCGCTACGCAGGCGATAATGAGCGGCTTCAGAAAGAAGATGATCCAGGACAGCTGGTAGGCAAAGAAAGGCGCGAGGCGATTGGCAAATTTCACACCGATGGACTTGGGCACGATTTCGCCAATAATAAGAATGCTAAGGGTGAATAGCGCTGCGAAAACCAAAACGCCGGAGAAGAAACCAAGCACAGCGTTATGGTAATGCTGCTCTACCAGCGCGCTGGCATAGGCAGCGCCGGTAGTATGAGCGATGGTATTGAGGATTAGAATGGCGGCAATGGCTTCGTCTATGTTCGTCCGCATCCGCGCCAATCGTTCTCCGCTCTTGTACCCCTCGCGCCGCAAGGCCTCGATGTGGCTGCGGCTGACCGTGAATATGCACGCCTCTGCCACGGAACACCAAAAAGTGATGATGACGGCGAGAAGGCTGATTAATAAGATATAACCCATGGCGGCTCGATAGGCTGACGTATTATTTCATAATGCAAAATGAAAAATGAGAAATGAGAAATGTAAAATGACAATCCATCCCGGTAACAGCATTACACCGCCCTGCGTCACTTGCCTGCCGCGCGCGATCTCATTTTCAATTTCTCATTTCTCATTTTACATCTTACATTGATAACAACGCCTTAAAAGCAAAACCGCCTTTCTTCAGTGACGCAAGCGGAGAAAGGCGGTTCAAGGCCGCTTTATTCAGATTAGTGTTTGCTTTTTTCAGGTTCCGCCATTGCAGGACAACCGCCGCAAGCAATGGGGGCATCCGAACCCTTGGCGCCGGAAACGCCGCTGCCGCGGGATTTGCCTGACTCTTTGGGACCCATAACAGGACATAGCACCGCATAAGACGCTTCATTGCGAACGATTTTCCGTTGTCTCCATCCCGGGAATTTATCCTGGGGCGTCACTTCATGCCCAAAAATTTCGGGCCCCGGATCGCGCGAGATCAGCGTATGGAAGGGACGAAGCACCAGGCATTCTCCGGCGACGCCGATTGGGTGCAGCACATAGGCAATATAGCGTAACGGATGGTCCGAATTGCCGCGCGAATAGGTATCCGCGGACGCGCGCGGAGCGAGCGAGAGAGCGAGAACCAACAAACCGGCGACAACAAGAACATTGCGTTTCATGGCCATCTCCTTTGCGAGTTTCAGAATGAAAGCGTGTAATAATGCCCAAATTGGCCTTGGCGCGTCAAGTCTGTTCTTTCGGTGATATTGAAAATATTCAAGTCCGACAGCCTGCTATCCCATCGGGCTTGAGTCCTTGATCTTTGCAGCCTCAATCCCGGCTTCCGGGGCTTCCGCAGGCGCCTCGGGGGCGTCGGCGGCCAGCGGCCTGGCTTTGGGCTTCTCAAACAACAGGAATGCCCCGACGCCCAAGCCGATTATGGCGATCAGGATTTCGATCAGCAGGCCCAGGACGGGAATCAGGGCAAAAATCTCCAGGATAATGCCGCCCCGCATGACGGCGCCCGGGCCATCGCTGCCTCCCGACCATTGCCGTCCGATGTGACCGTATAAGCCCGCGCATCCCGCGATGGTCAGCAGGATAAGAAGAACAAAGAATGCCAAACCGAGCAATCCAAAAATAGGAACATGCTTGGCCAGCCGGAACAACACCCACAAGATCAATAATCCAGCCAAGGCGTCGGCCAATCCAAGGAAGAACATTTGAATCGGCCGCGCCGCCACGCGCTCGCAGGCCCTGTTCGCCAGTTCCGGCCACAGGGAGGCCGTCAGCGTCGCTCCTGCGATCCGTGCCGCTTTGACGGCGAGGATCACGAACAGGATCACCTGGGTCCACATTGCCAGGGCGATTTTTTCCAAAGATTGAAAAGCGGTGGGCGGTTCGTTGGCCGCCCAAGCGCTCGATATTCCGCAAAGCGCAAATATCGCTATTGAAAAAAATATCGCCCGTTTGATTGGCTTGCTGGTAAAAGCTCTCATGGCGTAGATGCCCTTTCTTCAGGTTAGTGCTGCATTCTCGTTCGTCGCGCCGACCAGAAATTCAGCGCGCCGGCGGCAGCCGCCAACGGAATCGCCATCCATACAATGTATTCGGACAGCGCCGTTCCGCTTGCAGGAAACGCAGCCGAAGGCCAGGAAAATGTGAGCTCTGTCAATACCCCCGCGAGCCAGCCTTGAATCTGCGCCGGCCACTCGCCGATTCCCCATGAAAGGCCCGTGAGCGATGAGACCAGGAAACCAAGAACGCCGATCGCCGCGGCGCTCAATACTCCGATCATCCCCCATTGCCGGCGGTTGAGGCGCGCGGGCGCGAGCGGAGGAGGCGCCTGGCGCACCGCCAGCATGACGCGCTTGGCGAATCCGGACGACGGCGCCCGCAATGGCATAAGCGCGGCGTCGCCGGCGATCCGGCGCATCAGAACAAAGGCTTCGGCAAACTCGGAGTCGTGAATCATGGCCGAGCCAAACTCGCGGATTTCGGCTTCGCTCATAAATTCCCCATCCAACGCCTTTTGCATAAGCATATCCGCCTGAGCCGAAAACCCTTTGCTATCTTGTGCCATACCTTGCCTCATAAGCCAAGCCCTCCTCAATTTCCCATAGCTCCCATAATTCTTATAATTCTCATAAGTCCCATGCCGCCCCGCCCCTCTCACGCAAAATCCGAAAACTCTTTGAGCCGCTCCATCAGGATTTTTCGGGCGCGATGCAGCGTCACCTTGACCGCCGACTCTGACGAACCCGTTACGCGGGCGATCTCCCTGATGGAAAGATCATCCTCGTGCCTCAATGAAAAGATGATTCGCATCTTTTCGCTGAGAGCCTTGATCTCGCGCTGCAAACGGCCCAGCCATTCATTCCGCGCCGCCGAGGCGCGGGGGCCTTCGCTCTCGTCGCGCGGTTCGCTTTCGGGCGGCAGGTCCTCCACGCTTTGGACGGGCCGCGCCTGGCGCGCGCGCGCGGCATTGAGCGCCGTGCGCGTCGCGATGGTCAGCAGCCAGGTGGTGAAAGCCCATCGTGTGTCATAATCCCCGAGGTGCGTGTAGGCCTTCACAAACGTTTCCTGCGCGATGTCTTCCGCCTCCTCGGGATCGTGGATGATCCGCCGCACGCAGTTCAGCACACGCGCCTGATGGCGCTCCACCAGCGCGCGGAAAGCCTCCCGGTCGCCCGCAAGCACTTCCCGCGCGATGGCGGCGTCGGTGGATTGACGATTGACGATTGACGATTGACGATTGTCGCCCACTATTTTTTTACAACCCCATTCATGAACTCAAAATCCTGCCGGCGCCTTGGCTTTCGTGGCCGAACCTGAACTCGGATTAGCGCCCGATCTGAAAGACTCCTGTGGAGGGCCGGCCAACATCTTAAAGGGTGGGAGCATGGCCAGCGTTTCGCGCAACTCATCCACCGGCATGCTCATCGAAGCCGTGACGCACGTCTCCTTCGTGCCCAATTGCACCTTCTTTGCCAGGTCGCCGATCTTGGGCATATCGTCTATCATCTGGCCCACCGCCAGAATGCCCTGCGCGATGTCTTTCATCTGCAGCATGGATTGCACGTCGTTCATTTCCAGACTCAATGAGATCTGCACGCCGTTATTCACGTCAATATAGCCGCTGGCGGCGCGAATATTCTTCATCAGTATGCGCCCGGGCTTGTCTTGAGGCAGTTGATGAGGCTTGACGGCGACGAGGCCGACCAGCGCATTGGCGGGAACTTCTTTGAGTCGCGCGGCATAACCCGGCGCGTTCGTCAGCAGCTTGCTCTTGTCTTCCAGGGATTTGCAGAGCGATTCCACACCTTCTTTTTTGCCGATAACGGCAACGCCCATGTCCAGAAAGGCCACATAGCGCATGTCTTTTTCCTTTTCGCGCCAGAAGCCATGGATCGTCACCTTGCCGGCTGGGATGCGCTCGTATTGCGGCGACATTTGAAAGAGCAATATCAAGGCGTTCTCATCCCAGCGTCCCCGCAGAAAGACAAGGCCATCATCGCGCTTGTCCGGAGCGAAATAGCCGGCCAGCATCACAGTGTCAATGTCCTTCAGCAAATTGATGCCCGTCAGCTGCTGCACGCCGTCCACCATCTGAGTCACCTGGGGGCCTAGCACGCGGCTGCGAATGGATTCCAGCTCGGGGGAATCCAATATTCTGCGGGTGTTGAGCCGGATAGTCAATTCATACTCGTCTGTGACATAGGATTCGAGCAGGCGATCATTGGCAGCGCCGGGGGCTGCGGGGACAGCGGCCGGCGCGGCGGCTTGCGCCGCGACGGGCGCTGGCCGGCCGACGATCAGAATCGCAGCCAGGCAAATCCCGGCGGCAAACATGCTGTGCAGATGCTTCATGGTGTGGAACCTCCTGAAAATATTTGACGCTTCGCGCGCTCTCCAAGGCCTTCAAGCCCTTTTGACCTCTCTTTACACCACCATGCCCTAAAGGTTACAAAAAAAAGAGTAGGCGCCGGACGCCGGACCGCACTATTAAGCTTCGCATATTAGTGCGGTCCGGCGTCCTGCACCTACAACCCGCGCTTGACTTGGGCGGCGGGCCGGTTCACCATATCCAACAGTCTCACCTGAGAGTTCAAGGAGACACCCCATGCCTCAAATGCCCGTTTTTTTGAGCTGGATTCTTGCCGAAATCGCCGTCGTGGCAAGCCTTTTCGCCGTCTTTTGGGCCGTGAGTGTTTTTCGGCTGCGATGGCGCTATCGCGCGCTTTGCGACGATCTGCAATCGCATCTGTCCTATGTGAATTCTGCCTTTGACCGCCTGACCAACGCCAGCCGGAATTTGCACAAGGAAATCGAGCGCCTGTTTTCGGATCCCGCGCGGCGCGAAGGACTGGAGCGGCTCGAAACGCTCCGGGCCGGCTTGGACCGCCAGCGGCAGTCCATCGAGGAATTGAAAGTCGCGCCCATGACGCCCGCCTTTTTGCTGCGCGAAGCCATTCCCGCGCTGGACAGGGCGATCACGGCTTATGAAAAAAATCTTTCGATGCTGTTGCGCCAGTGGGACGACGCCATCACCAGCGCCGCGCCGCCGCCCGTCGCCCCGGCGGAATTGGCGCGTCTGGAGGAAACCGAAGCGCGCCTGGCTTCGCTCCGCTCCGAACACGAAGCGCTGGTGAAGATGCATGAGTCGCTGATCTTGGAGCGCCGGCAGGCCGAGGCGCGCAATACAGAATTGCAGGACGCCCTGGCCAAAACCGGCGATCAAGAGCGGCAGCGCGCCGAGGCGCAAGCCCAGGCGCAGGCCGAAGCCCTCGAGCAGCTCAAAGAAAAGCTGAAAGCGGAAGCGATGGCGGAAGCCACCGCGGCAAAAGCCGAGTTTCACGAGCAGCTGGGCAAAGCCAATGAGCAAATCGCATCCCTCGAAGTCCGGCTCCGCGAAGCCGAGACCAGCCAGGCGGCATTCAAAGAGCTTCGGGATAAAATTGCCTTGCTCGAAGCGCAGCTCAGCGAGGCCCAGAGCAGCCAATTGGCATCCAAACAGCTCGAAAAAAAAAATGCATCGCTCGAAGCGCAGCTCAGCGAGGCGCAGAGCAGCCAATTGGCATCCAAACATCTCGAAAATAAAATCGCATCGCTCGAAGCGCAGCTGAGCGAGGCTGAGGCCCGGCAGTTGGACAGCGAGCGTCTCCGGGAAAATGCAGCTTCGCTTGAAATGCAGTTGCATCAGCTGCGCCAAGACCTGCAAGAAAAGTCTGAAGTTCCAGCGGAAAAGGAATCGCATACCGCTGATGAAAAAGAAGACCGGCAGATGCGCGAGGAAATCACCGCATTGCGTTTTGATCTCGATGAGGCGAGGAAACAGGCCGAAACCTCCAACAAGCAATTGGAGGAAACCAAACGCAAGATGGACGAGCTGGCCATGGAAGTGGAAATATCGAGAGCCACTGCCGACGATATTAATGCCGCTCTGATCAAAACGAAAGAAGACCTCCAAAATGCCGAGGCCGAAAAAGCCCGCCTGCTTCAAAAACTAAAAGATTCCACCCCCTAACCCCCAACCCCTGGCCCCCGACCCCCGACCCCTGACTCCATTCTCCCCAAGGAGAACATCCATGTCGCTGCAACACGTCCGCCTCGCCAGTCTCCTTAAAAAGAAACAGTCCGGACAGCGCATTGTCATGCTGACGGCGTATGATATGCCCACCGCGCGCATCGCCGACGAGGCGGGCGTGGACATTATCCTGGTGGGCGATTCCCTCGGCAACGTCATACTCGGATATGAGGACACCATCCCCGTTACAATCGAGGATATGATCCATCACACCGCCGCCGCCGCGCGCGCGAAGTCCAGCGCCTTGCTGGTGGCCGATATGCCGTTTATGACTTATCACCTGTCGCCCGAACAGGCTTTGGCCAATGCCGGGCGGCTGGTTCAGGAAGGCGGCGCGCAGGGCGTCAAGCTCGAAGGCGGCGCCGAGATCGCGCCGACGGTCCAGCGCATTGTGCAGGCCGGCATCCCGGTGATGGGCCATATCGGTCTGACGCCGCAATCCATCCACCAGCTCAGCGGCTATTGCGTGCAGGGGCGTTCGGAGGCCGAGCGCGAACGGCTGATCGCCGGCGCCAGGGCGCTCGATGCGGCGGGAGCGTTTTCGATTGTGCTGGAACTGACGCCAGCTGAAGTGGGCCGCGCCGTGAGCCAGGCGGTCGCCTGTCCCGTCATCGGCATCGGCGCCGGAGCGGCTGTGGATGGCCAGGTCCTTGTCTTGCACGACATGTTGGGACTGACCTTTGCGCCCCCGCCTAAATTCGTCAAAATCTATGGCGACCTGCGCGCGCAAATGACGCGCGCCATTCAAGCCTATTGCGAAGACGTCCGCGAAGCCCGCTATCCCGATGCCGGGCATTCATATGAATAGCCCAACCGCTAGCAAAAGAGCTATGATAGGGAACGAGCAATAGCTGGCGCCGCCATCAACACGAATGGACGAATTGACATCGCCGACGTGATTGCCCTTCATCTCATAAAGGCATAGGATACTCAGGGAAAGAATATCCTTGTATTTCCCTTATTCCCACTTTGATTTTTTCTTATTGACCGAAGCGTAAAAGTCGCGATAATAATTTGTCTCAGAATAATGAAAAGTCCAGAAAGCGGGCAGGAGCGATTGCCATGACAGAAAATTGCTTTGTTCGCAGATGCTCAGAAAGGGCGTTCATCAACAGCATCCGAAGGGCTGGCTTTATATGTCCTGGAATCCGGACAATCGCCGGCATTACGTGCCTTCTATTTGCGCTCTTGCCACAGACGCTCATCCATGCAGCGCAAATAAATACAAAGCTGCATTCCCTGGGGCTTGTTCTCTCTGAGCCATCGCAGCCGCCTGCCGCGAAAAAGGTTGCCGAGGAACTGCGCCCGGCATTGCAGGCCAAGGCGCAGCGATTGAAACAAGCGGCAGCGCCAGCATTTGGGCCACAGCCAGAGCCGCCTCTAATTCCTCCGAGCGCCGATAATAGCGCAGGGCTTCCTCCCGTCGGCGATCAGGGCGCGCAAGGTTCGTGCGTTTCATGGGCTTGCGGCTACTACATGAAGACCTATCAGGAAGGCAAAGAGCGCAACTGGAGCCTCAGCAATCCTGCTCATCAATTTAGTCCGGCATTTCTTTATCATCAATTGCAGGGTTTTGACGAAGGATCCACTTTTGAGGGCAATCTTGATTTATTAATCAATCAAGGCTGCGCCACGCTGGATGTCATGCCCTATTCCGATTCCGATTATCTTACATGGCCCACTGCAGCTCAGTATCGTGAAGGCATTCCTTATCGCGAGCTGTCGTGGGATTATCTTGGCAATGGTGAAACGGAAAGCGTTTTTGACACGATTAAGGCGATCCTCGCCTCGGGCGATGCATGCGCCGTTGGCATTCCCATCTATCGCCCGGATGCAACCACGCCCGGCAATTTCGACGCTCTGACTGCAGCCAATCCCTATTGCGACCTACCACCCGCCAGCGATACTTATCTCGCGGGCTATCACGCGCTCTGTATTGTAGGTTACGACGAATCGAAATTTGACGGACGCGGCGGCTACAAGATCATCAATTCATGGGGCACCAGCTGGGGCGCTTCAGGCTTCGCTTGGATCTCCGAGCCATTTCTCATAACCTATGGTCTCTACTTCTACCGCATGACGGATCGCATCGCATATCAGCCAACTAGCTATTTTCATTGGAAAGTTAGTCATCCATTCTGGGGGTGGACCTACGATAATGTAACAGTCACGATTGGTGTTGGTTCCACGAACGCGCCGCTTTGGTCTAAGGTCTTGGTGACTAGCTTGGAGCGCGATTCATTAACCATTGATATGTGGTATGATATTTCCGACTGCGCCGCTTTTCTTCCTCCTGATTTCGGCTTCAATCGCTGGTGGATCAAGATAGGGGATAGTTGCAGGGGTGATGTGGCGGGTCTTAGTATTGCCGAGATCGAAGACAACGGCGCAATGCTATCTGCATCCAATGTTCTACCCCAGCTAGGTCCTATTTTTGGCGGGGATTTAATTGTTTATATACCCGCTGGGGAAATCGCTTCCAACAATTACTATGTCAATGATAACTGCACGAGTGGCGACATTTACTGTTCCGCTCCCGGCAATGATTCCAACGATGGCCTTACTTCCGCCACTCCTAAATGCTCCCTTCAAGCCATAATTGATCTCTACACGCTTAAAGGGAACGATAGAGTTTGGATTGATGCAGGCACATATGATCTTGACTCGGATATCACTATCAACAACCTGGACCGAGGAACAAGCGGTAAATTTATCTGCTTTATTGGCGCATCAGCTTCCAACGGCGAACCTGCCACTATTTTTTACCGCAGCGGTGGATGGGGAGGCTCGAGAGCGTCCTTTTCAATAAATGGAACGAAGATGTATCTCCTTTTTAAAAACATGGCTATTCAAGGCGGCGAATATGGATTTAATATCAATGGCTCGTGGGATTATGGCGCATGGAATTATGGCCCGATGGGCTATGGTTCGGAGGATATTAACCTTGAGAACATACGCATATCAAATACTGTATATCCTGCTTATCTCTACGAAGCACAAAGGATCAGCTTTTGTCACTGCGTATTTTCCGATTTTTTCGACGAAGGAGTTCATGTGGGCAACAGTACTATTCTATTAGAAAATTCTATCATTGCGGCTGCATCTAGTTACATTGGCACCGGTATCAGTTGCATTGGCGCCAGTACCAGCAGCCCATACGGCGATTATGGAAGCGAAGCTCGAATCAGTCTACGCCACTGCATCCTTTCGGCGCAAAATGGATATTGTATATTTCTAGAGGATTTATATCCTGAAATAATTGACTCCGATTATAACAATTTCTTCACCACTGGAACTAGCGAAATTTGTAGCTGGGGTGGAATATTAATCAGCACACTCCCCCAGTGGCAAGCCCATTGGCGCTGCGATCAGCACAGTTTGAGTACCGATCCGCTTTTTGCAGATGTGGCTAATCACGACTTTCACCTTAAGTCCATCACCGGGCGGTGGAATCCCCTCGCCAACGGCGGTCTGGGAGGATGGACTATAGATACCACTCATAGCCTTTGTATTGATGCAGGCGATATTTTTGCCGACGCTTCTGCCGAGCCGATTCCTAACGGTGGACGTATCAACATCGGCGCTTATGGCGGAACTCCTTACGCTTCCAAATCATCTGTGAGGCGGCGCTACCTTTTCTTGGACAATCCCACAACCGGAAATCTCTTCCACGAAACTATTCCGGTCGTTTGGCGGCAATATGGGGATGGCTGGCAAGTTGGGAGCACCATTCGTATAGAATATTCCGCGAATGCCGGCCAATCTTGGCAAATCGTGGAAGGCGCAGATAATCTTCCTTATACGGATTTGGCATATACGTGGAACTTGTCAAATATCGCTTCGGGCACGAGTTATACTTTGCGCCTTATCTATAATCAGGATTCTTCAACATCTACAAGCGCATCCGGTTTGTTTATCATAGAGCGTCCCACTTTCTATTATGTCAATGATTCTGTGACGGCCAATGACGTTTATTGTGTGGCGCCAGGCAACGACGCCAACGATGGCTTAACGTCGGCTACGCCTAAGGCATCGATCCAGACCATTATCGACACATATAGGCTTAAAGGAAGCGACATCGTTTACATTGACACAGGGATCTATGCCCTGACGTCAGAAATTGCCATTGGCTCTCAGGATTGTGGCGACTCTCTGAGCCCAGTGCAATTTGTCGGTTCGACCCATACGAGCGGCACTCTTATTAATTTTAATAATCTTTCTTATGACGGATTCAAAGTAAGCGGCAACTATATCAGTCTTGAAAACCTGAGAATTACCGGAGCTCGCTTCAATGGTGTGTTCATCTATAATGCCAGCAACTCTCGTATTACTCAATGCAGGATTTATGGCAATAGTCAATATGGCGTTTACTTATACAAATCAAGCCAAACAACCATCGCGAATAGCATTATAGATCGCAATGGGCTTGCTGGATTTTCCTTCTATTATTCTGATGATTGTGTTGTAAGGAACAACACAATTGTACTGAATTCTGCAAGCCAGATCTATATAGATAATTCAACGGATGAGCTCACTATTCGCAACAATATTCTATGGGCGGATGGATCCGGTCACACCTGTGTATATCGGTATTATGCTGGGACTTTATGGGAGGATTATAATGATCTGTATGCCACCAACGGCGCCAGCATTGGCATTGCGCTTGGATCGCACAATTTAAGCCGCAATCCAATTTTTGTAAATCCTGCCGGGCCAGACAATATTTCCGGGAATACGGATGATGACTTTCATCTTCAGAGTACTGCGGGAAGCTGGCATGATGGGGCTCAGACGCCAGACGCAATGGATAGCTTCTGTATTGATACAGGCGATCCGTCAGAGAGCGCACGAGCCGAGCCGCAGCCGAATGGTGGAAGGATCAACATGGGCGCTTATGGAGGAACGGAACAGGCCTCAATGAGTACAGCGGGATGTATTCTGGCGCTGATTGCTCCTAATGGTGGCGAAGTGTGGAAAGGCATTCAATCCATCCGCTGGGCTTGTACTGGATTAGGATGGCAAGCCGGCGATACGATCCGAATTGATTACTCTTCCGATTCCGGGTTGACTTGGCATTCGATTCCGGGCGCGCAAGCCTTGCCTTATTCCTTGTGGAATTTTAATTGGAATACAACAACCGCCATCCCAAGCGCCGGCCCGTTTTTCCGCGTCCGCATCATCAGCAACCATTCAGATGCTGTCTCCGATACCAGCGACTCTAGCTTTACTCTTCACAATCATGCAATATGCTACTATGTCAATGATGCGATAACGATAAATGATATCTATTGCATTGCTGCGGGGAATGATGCGAACGATGGATTAACTTCCGCTACTCCCAAGGCCTCAGTGCAAGCCATTCTCGACACGTATGATCTTGAAGGGGGCGACATAGTTTACATTGACACAGGCGTTTATGTATTGAAAGCGAACATTATTATCGGCGCTAAAGATAGCGGCGATTCTTTATATCCAGTGCATTTTGTTGGTTCGACTCATACAAGCGGAACCCTAATTAATCGTAACGATCTTAGCTCGGGTTATGGTTTTGTTTGCGGAAGCTGTATAAGCCTTGAGAATCTGAGAATCACAGGAGCGGAGGTTGGTGTGCAGCTTGCCAGCAATTCACGAATTACCCAATGCCGAATCTATGGCAATAGCCAATACGGCATTTCCCTGTATGATTCAACTCAGGTAATCATCGAAAACTGTATTGTGGATCATAATGGCACTGGATTTTACTTTAATCATGTATATGAATGTATCGCAAGGAATAATACAATCGTATTCAATACTGCAAATCAAATTTATATAGAAGACTACTCATGGAATAATCTCTCTCTTCGCAACAATATTCTCTGGGCGGATGGCGCAGGTCACAACTGCGTGCATAAGTATTGTTACACGGGGGTTTTTATAGAGGATTATAACGACCTATATGCCACTAATAACGCCAATATTGGTATTTCTTATGGCCCACACGATTTCTGTAATAATCCTCTATTTGTGAATTCTGCAGGGCCAGACAATATACCCGGCAGCGCTGACGATGACTTCCACCTTCAAAGCACAGCTGGAAGTTGGCACGGTGGGGCTTGGGCGCCAGACGCAATGGATAGCCCTTGTATTGATGCCGCAGACCTGGCTGATAGCGTAGGAGCAGAACCGCAGCCTAATGGTGGCAGGATCAATATGGGAGCTTATGGAGGAACGGCGCAAGCCTCTAAGAGTCCCGCACGTGTTTTGGAGCTGTTATCTCCAAAAAGCGGAGATGTATGGAAAGGCATTCAATCTGTCCGTTGGGCTTTTGCGGGACAGTCATGGCGGGTTGGCGACACAATCCGGATTAAATACTCAGCGGATTCCGGCCAATCCTGGCAGACTATACCAGGCGCCAAAAGTCTCTCTTATGCGGCTCTGGAATACACGTGGGATTTGTCGAGATTCGCTTCAGGTACGAGCTATTCCTTGCGCCTTATCTGCAATCAAGATGCCTTGACGTCTGCAATCGTGTGCGGATTGTTTTCCATAGAATCTCCTACATATTATTACGTCAACGATTCCGCAACGACCAACGACGTTTATTGTATAGCGCCTGGCAATGATGCCAATGACGGATTGACATCGTCCACACCTAAGGAGTCTATTCAAGCAATTTTGGATGCTTATCAACTCAAAGGGAGCGATGTTGTATTTATTGATACAGGAATCTATGTCTTAGAAGCAGATATTAGCATTGGTTCTCAGGATAGTGGCGATTCGCTAAATTTGGTGCGATTTGTCGGTTCAACTCATACGAGTGCAACCCTAATTAAGCAGAGCAACCTTGGCTCTAGTGGATTTTATGTGTCTGGAAATTATATCAGCCTTGAGAATCTAAGAATCACAGGAGCCACTAATGGCGTGTTCATCTATAATGCCAGCAACTCTCGTATTACTCAATGCAGGATTTATGGCAATAGTCAATATGGCGTTTACTTATACAAATCAAGCCAAACAACCATCGCGAATAGTATGATAGATCGCAATGGGCTTGCTGGATTTTCCTTCTCTTATTCTGATGATTGTGTCGCAAAGAATAATACAATTGTATTGAATACAGCGAATCAGATTGATATAGATTGCTCAAATAATCTCACACTTCGCAACAACATTCTCTGGGCGGATGGCGCAAGCCATATTTGTGTGAATTGCAGCGATACTGCAAATTTGCTCGAGGATTATAACGATCTATATGTCGCCAATGGAGCTCGTATTGGCATTGTGCCTGGTCCGCATGATCTTTCTTGCGATCCACTTTTCGTAAATCTCTCTGGGCCGGACACTATTCCTGGCAATATCGATGATGATTTTCACCTTCAGAGTTTGATGGGGAGTTGGCATAACGGAATTTGGGCTGTGGATACAACTCAAAGCCTATGCATTGACGGCGGGAATCCTTCGGATTCCTTCACAGCCGAACCCGCGCCTAATGGAGGGCGCATTAACATAGGCGCATACGGCGGAACAGTCGAGGCTTCTATGTCGCTTGAGTTAGGAAGAGGGCTAGTCTTTAATAGTGCCGGCAACCGCGAGCCGCTTCATGCCTTTGAACCACTATGGTGGACTGCGCAAGGCTCTAGCTGGACACCGGGCGAAACTGTCCGGTTGGAAGTTAGCCCTGATTCGGGTAATACTTGGCAGGCAATTTCTGGCGCAGAAAGCCTTCCAGCAGGCGCCCGTCTTTTTTGGTGGGACTCGCGAACCGTACTAGACGGAGACCACTACTGCTTCCGCGTGATGACTAACATCGGAATCCCAATAATCGGCACGTCTACAAGGGAATACTCCATTCATAATTTACAGGCGCCTTGCATGCCATATCCAACAAATGGCGCAACCTGCGTGGCCGTAAATACTAGCTTCGAATGGCATAAAGCTAACGGCGCTACGTTCTACGATATCTACTTATGGAAATCCACCCAGACTAAGCCTATCGCGGCAGTTACTTCGGTATCGGTGACATCATATAATTTGCCGTATAGTCTTGCCTTCGGGACGACGTATAAGTGGCAAATATTAGCCCGCAATGCACAAGGGCAGACGGCAGGTCTGGAATGGACATTCACTACCGAGGCCATGCCTGCCGATTTGTATGTTGATGGCGCGGGTGGGAGTGACATGGATGGCGATGGTTCCCAATTAAATCCCTTCAAAACTATAGGCATGGCTATGTCTATTATCAAAGGTAGTTCTATCTCCCCCTGTGCTATTCATGTGGCAGAAGGCTTATACAAGGAAGCGGTCATTATGCAGGATTATGTGAGCCTATTTGGCGGCTACCTGGCAGGCAGCTGGATTCGTGATACGACGGCTTTTATCTCCATCATTGATGGAGAGCATAGCCGTTCATGCGTTACAGCCTCAAACAATTCTGCGCTGGATGGTTTTACCTTGCGCAATGGCAGTGCCAATAATGGGGGTGGGATTTATATGGAATCCGTGTCGCCCACGATATCAGACTGCAAGATAGAGCGATGCACAGCTATATTTGGTGGTGGTATTTATTCAGAAAATTGCTCTGCATTAATCACTCAATGCAATGTCACCAGTTGTACGGCATCTGGCGGTGGTGGGGCATTTTATTTGTCGGCTGGGTATCCATCCAGAACTCCCGACATCAGCTGCTGTTTAATAGCTAACTGCGCGGCGTCGTACAGCGGTGGCGCATTTGTGTTATATGATGGAACTCCTAAGATTAGCCGCTGTTTGATAACAAGTTGCACGGCGGGCAATTCGGGTGGCGGAATCTACAGCGGTGGATCATCGCCGCAGATAACGAATAATTTGATTGTCTACTGTCGAAGTAAGCAAGGCGCAGGTATCTTTGTTGACGGCATAGATGTATCCATGATTCATATAATTAATTGCACATTATTCGGAAACCAGAGTGGCATTAGAGTTGAATATACCTCAGATATCTTGATCAAAAATTCAATCTTGTGGAGCAATGGCGATGATCTGTATGGAATTAACGCATCATCTGCTATATATTGCGATATCGAGGATGGCGATTTCGCCAAGCAGAATGGCAATATCTCGGTGAATCCGTCCTTCATCAATGCCGCAAAGGGTGATTTCCATCTTGTTCAGGGTTCGCCGTGCATTGATGCTGCCAATAGCCAAGGCGCGCCTGTGGATGATCTAGATGGCATGCCCCGGCCAATGGATGCAGGATTCGATATAGGATGCTATGAGGCTGATTTAACTAGGCCCAAAGGAACAGTGATCGTTTCGGTATTGCCAAGAATGGCATCATGGTCATTCCAAGATAGGCAAGGCGGTATTTACTCAGGGATTGGCAGCAAGATTCTTAATAATATTCTTGCGGGGCAAGTCGTTCTGACTTGGCAGACACTAAGCGGATTTGACGCGCCAACTACAAATCCGAATGTCCAGTTGCTGACGCAAGGAGAAACAGTGACGTTTACTGGGCGCTATACCTTGCCGCGATCTCTCTTGATGGACTATCTGTTACGCCGGGGACATGCATTGTCTCAAGATCAAATAAATGCGGCAGATATTAATGGCGACGGATGCATAGATATTGCGGATTTAATTGCTCTGCTTGCGCTAGGGCGTTAGGGCAATTTTTCTCGCAATTCTCAAGTCGCCACGTAGGCGCTCTGCCGCAGGAAATAGACGGCGGCAATGGAGAAAACAATCAGCGGCGCCAGCGCCGCTACGATGGGCGCGAGGACGCCGCGATGGCCCATGGCTTGCGTTACGGCCAGCAGACCATAAAAGATCAACGCGAAAAAAATTCCCTGGGCAAAGCCGATCACCATCGAGCCCACCTGGGCGCGCATGGCGAAGGCGAAACCCGCGATGACCAGAATCAGCGACGAAAAGGGAAAAAATAGCTTCAGCCAGAAATCCGTCCGGTAAATGCCGGTCGCGTCACCGTGCGCCTCGAGCATGGCGATATAGCCCGCCAGTTCGAGGGCGCCCATCTCCTCCGGCTTTCGCGTCGTGCTCAGATAGGTGTGCAACTTGCGTTCGAGTTCCATGTCCAGCGGCTGGCTGTGCCGGATGGTTTGAACCAGACGGCCCTTGTCATTGAACTTCATCTGCATGGCCTGCTGGAAGCGCCAGAGCGTCAGGCCGCTGGTGGTTTCTTTCGAAATCAGCGTGCCGGTGGAGGCCGTCAGGCGCGCCACCACCCGCTCCGAGTCCGGCGCCACGTCAATGATATTGGGCATGGACATGACGTTGTGGACGTTGTCGTATTGCTTCATCAAATAAAATCGCTGGCGCTCGCCCTTGGCGAAGACGTCTTCCTTGACGAGGCCGCCTTTGCGGCCGATGATCTTGCCTTCGATATAGATTCGCTTGATGCCCGCCGCCCGCGTTTCGGTCAAGGGGACAATGAACTCGCCGGCCAAGGCGGTCAGGATGCTGATCGCGACGCCGGCGGCGATGATGGGAACCGCGATGCGCGAAGGACTTTGGCCCGAAGCGGTGATGGCCAGGATTTCGTGGTTATGCGCCAGCATTCCGATCGAAAATAATACGCTGACGATCGAAACCAGCGGCAGGACCTGGATGGTGCGGTAGGGAAGGAAATAAACGAAGTACAGCAGCGTCTGCCCCAGCGGACAGTCATGGGCTATAATGTCCTGAAACGTGTCGAGAACCTCGGTCAGCAGCAGCAAACCCGCGCACGCCACCAACACGCCGGCGAACATGTAGATGAAACGGGTCAGGAGATAGCGGTCTAAAAGTCGCATGAGGACCCAAAAGAAACTGCCCGCTGATGCTTCATGCCGCCGAAGGCTCGGTGGCGGGCTGCGCCGCAATGGGCAATACGCCGGCGGGCTGCGCTTCGATGTGCAATACGCTGGCGGGCTGCGCTTCGATGGGCAATACGCTGACAATGCGCCGCTTGCCGTGCCATGTGCCGAACTCAACCCGGCCGCGCATCGTGGCGAAGATGGTGTAGTCTTTGCCCATGTTGGTGTTTTCGCCCGGATGGAAGCGCGTGCCGCGCTGGCGGACGATGATGGCGCCCGACGAAACAATCTGAGTGCTGAACGCCTTGCAGCCCAGGCGTTTTGAGTTGCTCTCGCGTCCGTTGCGCGCGCTGCCGCCGGATTTTTTATGCGCCATGACGACTGACTCCTTCGTTAAATCGCTTGAACATTTTTTCCCAGAATCGAATTTGCTTATGCCACGGTAGGGGCCGGCTCGATTTGCGCCGCCGGTTCCGTCTCCGCCGCTTTAGCTTTCGGCGCAATCGCCATGTCAGCCGGGACAAGGGAGACGTCGTCCTTGCGGATGTCCGTAATGCGCGCCTCGGTATAACTATGGCGGTAGCCCCGCTTGCGGGCCATGCCTTTGCGCCGTTTATACTTGAAGATCAGCACCTTGCGGTCGCGCAGTTGACGCAGGACCATGGCCTGCACCGAGGCGCCGGCGATGCATGGCGCGCCCACCAACGTCTGCTTGCCGTCGTTCAGAAGCAGGACGTCGTTGAAGGTGATGGTGTCGCCCTCCTGGGCTTTGTTTTTTTCCAGCCAGACGATTTCCCCCGGCTCGACGCGCCGTTGGCGGCCCTGGGCGTTGATGACAGCGTACATGCTCGCGGACTCCGTGACTATCAGTGATGACATTGCAAATGCGACAAAAAAAGGCGCCACGCCTTCTGGCGTCTTCCCAAACAAAGGCCCAATAGAGTGGCGGGAAACGCCCCCCGCTGCAAGCGAAAAATGAGGCACGAGCAATAAAAAATGCGTGGACATCCTGGGCTGGCGGACCGGGAAAATGACAAATCCGTTTTGAAAGGCTTGTTTTGCCCGAATTCGCCCGATCCAGAGCCGATTGGGCTGCGGCGGGGGGCGCATCCCAACAAGGAAGCTACCAGCAGGACACGGCGCCTGTTCTGACAAAATAATATCTGACAAAACAATGAAGACACGTTGCCGTTGAACCAGGCAGGAATGGCTTGGTACTATTGTTTTGTCGCACATTATTTTGTCAGGTCTTTTCCAGCATACCATGGCAGCTCGGCAGAAATGCGCCCTGCGGTGGCGGTGGGTCATCCCAAAGTTTGTGCTTGCAATCAGAAAGCTTTCGGCAATAGCTAACTGCCAGATTTGCATAATTCAGGAAGTGCGGCGCCGTGTCAATTTCGATGAATGCCGGCTATCAAGGGGTGAAATATGAAGATGGCATCGCGCTTGGAATATGTCGAGCCGCGTTTCACTTACGGCGATTATGCCGCTTGGACGGACCCGAATCGGTGGGAATTGATTGAGGGCGTGGCGTACTGCATGTCGCCTGCGCCGATGCGCAAGCACCAAGGCGTTTCCGCCGAGCTACTCACGCAGATCCGCGTTTTTCTGCGCGGGAAGCGCTGCAAAGTTTATGGCGCCCCCTTCGATGTACGGTTGCAGGATTATGAGGATCAGCCGGACGAGGAAGTTCCCAATGTGGTGCAGCCCGATATTGTTGTAGTCAGTGACAGAAAGAAGCTCGACGAGAAAGGCTGCCGTGGCGGCCCGGACTTGGTGATCGAAATTCTGTCGCCATCCACCGCTTCTCATGACCAGGTACGAAAGACCTCCCTTTACGAAAAACACGGTGTGCGGGAATACTGGATCGTGGACCCGGATCAGCAATGCATTACCGTAAGAGTCTTGAGTGAAGACGGTCGCTTCGATAAGCCGCAGGTCTATAATGGATCAGGCACGCTGGTTGTGGCGGTGTTGCCGGAGTTGATCATTGATCTGGATTCGGTTTTCGAGGAAGCCTGAAAGAACCCATATTCAGGAAACCAAAAGAACGCGGGAAACGGGCGTCCTTGCCTCAGTTCAGGCCTTATTCCCGGCTTCAATTCTCCTCAGTTGGTCTTCCGCACGGAGCAAGTCTTCGGGAGTGGTGATCTTGAAATTGCTTCGGTCGCTGGGGACGATCAGCGGGGGATGGGAGATGGCTTCGAGGGCGCTGGCCTCGTCGGTCAGTTCGAGTCCGAGCTGTTCGGCGGCATCGAATCCTTTTTCCAGCAGCGCGCGCTGAAAAACCTGCGGCGTCTGCGCCAGCCAGAGGGTCGAGCGGTCCAGCGTTTCCACAATGCGCCCTGAAATATCCGCGCGTTTGACGGTGTCGCTCATGGAGGCGGCAAGAATGGCTGCGCCGTGTTCGCGCGCCATTTCGATCGCGCGCTCGACGGCATGGCGCGAGGGGAACGGGCGCGCCGCGTCGTGAATGGCGACGATTTCGATTCCGCGCGGCAACTCGCGCAGCCCATTGCGCGTCGAATCCTGCCGCCGCGCCCCGCCCACCGCCCAATAGAGCGGCTTCGTCAGATTCCGCACGCACGGCAGTTCCTCGATCGGCTTGCGCAATTCCGGGCGCGTGACGATACACAGGCAATCCACCTGCGGCATGCGATCGAAGAATTCGACGCTATAGCTGAGCACAGGTTTCCCGCCAAGCAGGCGCAATTGCTTGGGCGTTATATCGTCCCCGCCCATGCGCCCGCCCCGTCCCGCTGCTACGATGATGGCTGCAACGCTCATAGTTCACAGTTCCGAGTTCATAGTTCCGGGTTCCGAGTTCCGAGTTCACAGTTCCGAGTTCACAGTTCCGAGTTCACAGTTCCGAGTTCATAGTTCCGAGTTCCGAGTTCCGAGTTCACAGTTCACGGTTCATAGCTCTTTGTCCGCGGTTTGAGATTTGTTGTCTGCGAACTTTGAACCATGAACTCGGAACCATGAACTGGGAACTATGAACTCGGAACTATGAACTCAGAACCATGAACTCGGAACTGGTCTTCTACCAGTCTCTCCGCTTCATAATAACAACCGATCCCGCCGCAAAGATCACGATCCATATCGCCGGCACGATCTGCGACATCCATACCGCTTCCGTATTCCATAAATCCGGCGTGTTGGCGGCGAGTTTGACGACCAATTGCATCGGCTGGCCGAACCAATTGGTCCAAACCACCGGCGCGATGGAATGGTCGCCCCAGCGGATCATCACCTTGAGTGGTTCGAGGGCCACCAGCAATCCGGCCGCCGTCCCCACCGCCGCGCCAGTGTTGCGGAAAAGGACAGAGAGGAAGATGCCATAAGCGGCCGTGGCGAAGAGCGCTGGCAGCGTCATTAGAAATGTCAGGATAAATTGCGGCCAGTACTGGCTGGCCAATATATGGATGTTAAGGGCGCGATCGAGCATCGAATAATAGCCCGGCTGGATCGCAATGACAATGGAGGTGATGACGGCGCCTGTCAGGAGCAGGACGGTCGCATAGGCAAAGGCAATCATGAACTTCGATGCGAGGAAGGCTATGCGCGTGATCGGGCGGATCAACACATAATGAATGGTGCGGTGCGAGGTTTCTCCGGCGACCAGCGTGGCGGCGAAGATCGCCGTAAAAATGGGGCACAGCATGCTGACCATCGCCTGCATGGTCATGCCCAGCCGTTCATAGCCGGTCGGCGGAACCTGAGTGTCCATATAATATTTCAGCGTATAAGGCCAAATGCAAGCCATGATCATGGCGCCGCCGACTGCCTGTACCGCCCGCGAGGAGATCAGCAGCGCGTAGCTGTCGGCCAGCCCG
>JAPLSP010000523.1 GCA_026398575.1 Candidatus Sumerlaeota bacterium
GCGGCCTACCATTCGGCGCCAGCTTAGATGGACGATTTTATTCTTTACTTAAGTATGGGGCCAGGCTTTTAGCCGGAATGCACCCTTCGTTTTATCGCCGCTGCTATCAGGCTTGCGAGGGGCATTCGCGCTGTGCAAAACTTCGCTAATGCTTTACCCACATGGATGCATCCTCTTGAGATTGGCTTCTGTTGCGCTGACTGATAATGGGAGTTTCGTCTTATGATTGCGAAACGAGCCGTATTCTTGGTGGTGAAATGGATGGCGCGCATGGCGCGGGCGCTTTTGCTTTTGTCTGGCGCCGCCGCATTCGCAGCGGATGACATCACCGCCGACGTCTGCGTCTATGGCGCCACTCCCGCCGGGATCGTGGCTGCAGTGGCCGCCAAACAGGAAGGCGCCAGCGTCGCGCTGATCGAGCCAAGCCGCTGGCTTGGCGGGATGCTCGGCGCGGGCATCAAGCCGAAGCAAGATTGCGCGGATGAGAAAGCGGTGGGCGGATTGACGAAGACTAAAGTCTTCGTGCTTGGGAATACGCCTCCTGCTATTCGAGAGGGTTTTGCGCAATGGCTTAGGGATGAGCGAATTCCGGTGGTGTGTGAGTATCGGGTGAAGGGGGTTGAGAAGGATGGGAGTGATGGGAGGGATGGGAGGGATGGAAAAACTACGCGCGACGGGCGGCGGATTGCGCGGCTTCGCTTGGAGTATGCCCCGCCGGATGAGATGGGCGTTCCGGCTGCGGCGGCCAAGGATGGGCCGGGCAAGACGGTTGCGGCGAAGGTGTTCATTGACGCCAGCTATGAAGGCGATCTGATGGCCGCTGCCGGCGTGCGCTATGCCGTCGGGCGCGAACCAGGCGACAAGTTCCATGAAAAGCCGGCGGGTGTCGGGCCGCCCGTCAACTGGACGCCGATTGATCCTTACGTGAAGCCGGGCGATGCGCAAAGCGGTCTGCTCCCGTTGCTCGATCCGGACCACGGCAAGCCCGTTGGCGCCGGCGACGACTTTACCCAAGCCTATAATTTCCGTTTCTATATCACTACCGACTCAGCCAAGCGCGCTCCGTTCACCAAGCCCGACGGCTATGATCCGAGCCAGTTCGAACTCGTCGGGCGGTACGTCGAGTATATCGTAAAAGACTCCGCGGGAGACGCGCGCAAAACGACGGAGCGGCTGCGCGGCATCTTCCCTGGATGGCTGAATCAGGGCGAATACAACTACCAGCGCAAATCCCTCGTTTCGATCGCGCCGTTGGGCTTGAGCCGCTATTACCAAGACGGCGATTGGCCCGCGCGCTCGAAGGTCTGGCGACAACACATTGACTACCTGCGAGGGTTGCAATGCTTCATGAGCAGCGACCCGCGCGTGCCGGAGGACTTCCGCAAGCAGGTGGCCGCGATGGGATTGGATAAGACGATGCACCCCGACACCCAAGGCTGGCCAAACCAACTCTATGTCCGCATCGCGCGCCGCATGGAAGGCCCCTACATCCTCACGCACGCCGACGTGTTCAACCAGACGCAAATCGCCGACGGCGTCGGACTGGCGCTCTATGGAGTGGATACCTATCCCGCTCGCCGCTACGCCGTGCGCGATCCCAAGGCTGACAAACAGGATGGCGCCACGAGCGATCCCCAATCCGGCAAACTGGGCGTCGCCGTGGAAGGAAACATGTTCCTCGGCGGCGCGCGCGGAACCGGCCATCCCTATCCCGTCCCCTATCGCGCCCTCACTCCCATACCCGAGGAATGCTCCAACCTTCTTGTCCCCGTCTGCTTCTCCGCCAGCTACATCGCCTACGCCTCGGCCCGAATGGAACCTGTCTTCTGCGTCCTCGGCGAATCGGCCGGAGTAGCCGCCGCCCAAGCCGCGCGCGAGGCCGTTACGGTTCAGGCGCTCGATATCAAGAAACTCCAATCCCGGCTGATAGAGCGCGGGCAGGTTCTTATCTGGAAACCCAGCGCCGCGAAGTGACCGCACAAACCGCGTGGCGAAGTGATCTGAGCCGTAAATTCAGTGACGTACTTTTGCCTACGAGGCGAAAGCAATGCGCTCTGAAGCGGCGCCCGCTTATGGAGTAAGGTGGCTTGCCGCCTTCTTTTTTGCGCCAAGGCCATTGAAACGCCAAAAAGACGGCGGCAAGCCACCTTACTCCAAAAGCGGGCGCTGCTCCTATCCGCATGAATCTTCTCTTCAT
>JAPLSP010000203.1 GCA_026398575.1 Candidatus Sumerlaeota bacterium
ACCGTCGTGCCCGAGACCGCAAGGGCAGAGACAGGGCCATTTGCGTCCGGGTTCCAGCCGCCCAGCGATCCATCCGCCAGGATATGGGCGATATTATTGCGGGTCTGGCCGCCCACCTGAGTAAAGGCGCCGCCGATATACCAGCCGCCCGCGCCGTCGGAAACGCAGGCGTATACGCTGCCGTTGACCTTAGGAAACGCGGCAACCGGATCCGCTGTGATCACGTCAATCGGCACGCCGCCTCCGCTATAAGGGCCAACGTACGTGAAATCGCCGCCAATATAGGTCAGGCCGCCCACAGGCACGATGGCATAGACATCTCCATTGGTAACCCAAGCATTCTCGTTCGGGGTGGAGCTTTGAGCCATGGCGGCCGAGACTACCGTGGCGGCAAGCCATGTCATCATAATCACGCTAAGTATTGATTTCCTGTAATTCATGGTTGCTTTCTCCTTGGAATAATGTGATGCTAATCTTTGCGTTTCATTATCGCTTTACTTCAGCGTCGGGTCTTTGTCGGCGTCAGCCTTTTTATAAAGCGCTGTTGGAATGAGCGTCTGGGGCGCGACTTCTTCGCCGTCGAAGTATTTTTTGATGGTTTGGATTGTGACCTGGCCGATTTTATCGGGGAACTGGATGGGCGCGGCATAGACTTTGCCTTCTTTGATCGCCTGGCGGCCTTCGGGCTGGCCGTCGAAGGTGATGATGGCCATGCCTTTGAGTTTGCCCGCTTTCTCCAGCGCGGCCACGGCGCCCAATCCGCACGGATCGTTGACGGCGAAGATGCCGTTCAGGTCCGGGTGCGATTGCATCAGGTCCTCGGCCACTTTGTAGCCTTTTTCTTTTGCGCCCATGGCCGAGAGATCGGCCACGATCTCGATTTTCGAACCCGGCTTCTTGTTCTCCTCCGCCACAACATCCCGGAAACCTTTGACGCGCATGGCGGCCGATTCAACTTCCGGATGGCTGAGGATGGCGACCTTGCCTTTGCCGCCCAGCGCCTCGATCAGCCCCTGGGCCGCCTGACGCCCGCCGCTCAGGTTGTCGGTGGCGATATGCGAGACGATTTTTGCGCCCGGCGCCAGACAGGCGATATCGGCGGTGAAGACGGGAATGCCCGCGGCGTTGGCCTCTTTGATCACCGGTCCGATGGCCTTCGAATCGCATGGGCACAGAACGATCGCGTCTACTTTTTTGACGATGAAGTCCTTGACTTGATTCTGCTGTTTGGCGACGTCGAAGTCGCCGCTGACCGCCAGGACTTCCCATCCGTTCTTCTTCGCCTCTTCGGCCATGTTGTCCACGATGACCTTGAAGAAAGGATTGGTCAGCGCCAGCACCGAAACGGCGATCACTTTTTTCTGCTTTGCCTTGTCCGCTTTTTCCGCCGCCTGCGCCGATGGGAATGAACTCACTCCGGCGATCAACGCCAGAAGAATGATGCCGCTCCACCTCATGATTCCTGCCATGGCTCCAAGCCTCCCTTTTTATGTTTAGTTTTCGTGTAAATATTATCTCGCGGCGGGAGCCAAAAGACAGGCAAATTTCAATCGCTTAACTCAATGCGCACGTTTTGGATCAGGCCCGAGAATTTGGTCGCGCCTTGATATTCGCCCACCAGGCCATTCAGGTCGTCGCCCACCTGCAGGCCGTCCTGTGGCATTTGTGTAAGCGGGCCGGGCGCTTTGCCGGAGGCGACCACCTTGCCTGCGACGCTCAACGTGATTTCACCATTTTTCTTCAGCGACGCCGCCACTTGCGCCTCGCCTTGAGGGAGCTTGTCGGGCGCGGCGACGTTGGTCAGATTGCCATTGCGCCGCACGGCCATTGTGAGTTTGCCGTCCTTCAGATAAAGCGCAAAGCCATGATTCGTACCGCCCTGCGCGACAATGACTCCATCCGGTTTCTCCGATTTGACTGTCGCCGTGATGGTGAAGCCGCGGCCAGCGATATTGGGCGCTTTGTCGCGCGGCAAGTCGTCGCCTTGTTTAAGGTCGAATACTTTCGCCTGGCTGCCGTTCTCTTCGAGCTTTTGTCCGTATTGCGGCTTCCACGGCCAGGGCAGCGCGTGGGTTCGTTTCGCCCAGGCTTCCCACTGCGCCGCCATCTGCTTAGCTCGCTCTGGATCGCTCTCCGAAAGGTCATGCAGTTCAGTCCGGTCTTTTTCCGTGTCATAGAGTTCCCATTTGCCGGCCGGGCTCTTGGCGACGATCTTCCACTTGCCCACGCGAAGCGCGCGATTGCCTTCGTGCTCCCAGAAAATCGCCTCGCGCTCGACAGGCTTGCCTTGGAACGCAGGAACCAGACTGCGGCCTTCGGCGGGCGTGATGCGATTGCCGCCGAACTCTACAGGATACTTCGCGCCAGCCACGTCCACGCACGTGGCCATGATATCAATGAGATGGCCGGGTTGATGTTCCAGTTCGCCGCGCCGCTTTATGCCCTCCGGCCAGTGCGCGATCAGCGGCGTGGAGATGCCGCCCTCATGGACGAAATGCTTGTATTCGCGAAAGGGCGTATTGGAGGCATTCGCCCAACTGATCCCATAAGAGATATAGGTGTCTTCGGGACCGGGCATAATGCTGGGGCCTTTCAACGTCGGCACGCCCGCGCGATTTTGTTTGGGAATGACATCAAGCCGGATCGTATCGGAGGAGATGGGCGGCAACGCCGGTTTGCCGGGTCGGTCCATCTTCTCATTGCGCCCGATGGCCTCCTGGCAGGCGCCGTTATCCTGCAAAAAAAGAATGAGGGTGTTTTCGAGCTGATTGCTCTGCTTGAGCGCCGCAACGATGCGCCCGATGCCCTGGTCCATGCGGTCAATCATGGCGGCATAGACTTCCATGCATCGCGTTTCCCATTCCTTGTTCTCGCATTTATCCCAATCGCCCTGCTGCGGGCTGAGCTCCCACGCGGGATTGATCAAATCCATCTTTTTCATGCGCTCGAAGCGCGCGCGGCGGATTGGCTCATAGCCGCCGTTGTATTTGCCTTTCTGCTTCCCGATGTCCTCTTCGAGCGCGTGCATCGGCCAATGGGCGCAGGTATAGGCCACGTACATGAAGAATGGCTTGCCGGGCTTTGACTGGCGGTGTTCGCGAATGAAGCGCGAGGCGTGATCGCTAATGGCGTCGGTGTAATAGAATTGCTTCGGCTGGTATTCCGGGTCCGTGACGGGCGAGATCATCGTGTTATCGCGCGTCAGCGTGCCGGGATCGTAGTAGCTGCCGGCGCCCTGGATGGTTCCATAGAAGCGTTCGAATCCGCGCTGCAAAGGCCAGCTGTCTTTATTGCCGTCGGCCGTCGTATGCTTCGTGACGTGCCATTTGCCGGTCATGTACGTCGCATAACCGGCGGGCTTGAGCGCTTCGGCGATCGTCACGCAATTCTTGCTGAGATTGCCCTGATAGCCGTCAAGCCCCTGATCGCTGACCATGTGGCCGATGCCGGCCTGATGCGGATAGAGGCCGCTCATCAAGCAGGCGCGCGTCGGGCAGCAGCGGGCCGTGTTTTAGAACTGGGTGAATCGCACGCCGGACGCGGCAAGGCCATCGAGGTTGGGCGTATTCATTTCGCCGCCGTAGCAGCCCAGGTCCGAATAGCCCATGTCATCCGACATGATCAGCACGATATTGGGCTGCCGGGAAGTGGCCTGCTGCGCCCACGAAAGGCGCGACGCGGCCAGGGCAGCCATCCCAAGACCCGCTGACTTGAGAAACTGACGGCGGTTAGCGCTCATGCTGGAACCTCCCGTGATCCGTCAAATCAACTATGAGACCAATCTTCTATTTTAAGAAAAGGAACGCGGTGAAATTCGCGGACATTATTCGTAACCAGTGTGGCATTCAAAGCCAAGGCATGCGCAGCGATGAGAAAATCCAGAGAACCTATCTTTTGCCCGATGCGCTCAAGCGCTCCGCGAATAAAGCCATAGTGTTTTGCGCATTCCTGATCATAAGGCTCAATCGTCATTGCGGCAAGAAAATGCGCCAAGGCCTCGCGATTGCGCTCTCGCATCGAGCTCTTTTCGACGCCATATTCCAGCTCGCTGAGAGTGATAGATGAAATTCCAATATCGTCCGCTTTTTGGGAGGCCAGACGCCGCAGGATGTGTTTGTTGTGATTGCGGATTAATTCGATGCAGGTGTTAGTGTCAAGCATGTAACAAATCATAATTTCCTCCTGCGTTGCGCAAGAGGCTGTTTCCTTTCCTTCATAAAATCCTCGGAAAACATATCCAGGCTGCTAGCTAGCGATGCCCACGGATTCTTCTTGGGGATCAGCATTACAACATTTTCCATTTTTTTAACAAAAACCTCATCGTCCTCAAGACGGAATTCCTTGGGAAGACGAACCGCCTGGCTTCTGCCATTCATAAATATTTTGGCCGTTTTCATGATAACAAATCCTCGTCAACTGATGATGATCATGGTATATATCATACTGACGGAATTCAGTC
>JAPLSP010000019.1 GCA_026398575.1 Candidatus Sumerlaeota bacterium
TGGAAGTGCAAATTACTCCGCTAAGAAGACCCAGGCCTATTCATCCTGATTTGGCGGAATTGATTGGCATCCTTCCTTCCGACATTGACATAAAAGAGGAATTCACCCGGGACATGATGAAGAAACACCTATGAAGATTACGCTAGACATCAATGTTTTGGCGGATGTTCTCCAAGAACGGTTGCCCTATTGCGAGCTATCCACACGCGTTCTTAATTTGGCGTTTTCTGGTTCCGTCGAAGCGTTCATACCTAGCCATGCGCTGACAACGCTTTATTATATCCTTAAGAAGCGTTCGGGAAGAGAACAGGCGGAAAAGGCGGTAGATCATCTCCTTCAGCATTTCGCCATCTCTATCAGTGATAAGGCACTATTCCTGCAAGCTCGAAGCCTTGCCATTCGGGACTTTGAAGATGCGGTTATCGCTTCATCAGCGGCAAGAGAGCAGTGCGACAAAATCATTACGAGAAACGTTGATGATTTCCAAAATTCTCCAATACCAGCAATGACGCCGGAGGACTTCTTGTCAGCATTTTTCCCGGAAGAGCAAGCAACGTAATCCATCAACTGTTCATTCGCCATTTAAGGAGCAGTAACATGAAATACGGTTCCATTCCCGGTCTTGCCAAACCTGTTTCGCGGCTGGCTCATGGATGCATGATGCTCGAGCCCAAGCAGCTCGAATGGAGCTTCAATCTGCTCGATGAAGTCTTCGCGCTCGGATGCAATACCTTCGACTTGGCGCACGTCTATGGCGGAGGCGGCTGCGAGCGCGTCTTTGGGCAATGGGTTCGCGAGCGCGGCCTGCGCGACAAGGTCGTCATCCTAACCAAAGGCTGCCACCCCAATGCGGACCGCAAGCGCGTGACGCCGTTCGATCTGGCTTCCGACATCCACGACTCGCTGGCGCGCCTGAAGGTGGATATGGTTGACATCCACCTCCTGCATCGCGACGATCCGGCGCTTCCGGTCGGACCCATCGTCGAAGCCTACAACGAACACGCCCGCGCCGGACGCCTCACCGTCTTCGGCGGCTCGAACTGGATGCACACGCGCGTGGCCGAGGCCAACGCCTACGCCAAGGCGCACGGCCTCACGCCCTTCACGGCCAGCAGCCCGAACTATAGTCTGGCGGAAATGGTGAAGTCTCCGTGGGGCGACGATTGCATCAGCATCAGCGGTCCAGCCAATGAAGAGGCGCGCCGCTGGTACGCGCAGGAGAAGATGCCGCTCTTCACATGGTCAAGTCTGGCGCGCGGATTTTTCTCCGGCGCGATCAGCCGCGGGAATCTTGAAGGACTCCGGTCCGCCGACAATTCCAGCGTTCACACGTATTGCCATGAAGTGAACTTCAAGCGCCTGGATCGCGTCGAAATTCTGGCGAGCGAAAAAGGCGCCACCGTGACGCAGATCGCGATGGCGTACGTCGCCAACACGCCGCTCAACATCTTCTCCCTGATCGGCTGCTACAGCGGCGCAGAATTCAAGCAGTGCATCGAAGCCTGGGAAATGAAACTGACGCCGGAAGAAATGGCATGGCTGGATTTGAGAAAAGACGATCACTGAACCCATGAGGAAATATCCAACATTCAATATCCAACATCCAAGTAACCGCTCCCTGGCTTTATAGATAAAAACCATGTTTGGTTGGACATTGGAAGTTCCTTGTTGGACATTGGAAATTATCTATTGAGCATCTCTTCGGTCCCTTAAGTCCCTTAGGTCCCTTCGGTCCTTCGTCCGCCCACCAATAACCATCACCCTTCAATTTATGGAAACTATCTCTTTCATCCTAAACTCCAAATCCGCCACCGCGCAAAAGGACCAGACGATCCTCCAGGCGGCGCGCAGCGCCGGCATCGAAATCCCCGCGCTGTGCTGGCGCGAGGGAACGGAGCCGCGCACGTCGTGTTTCTTGTGCGCGGTGGAGGTCAAAGGGCGCGCGGACTTTGTCCCCGCCTGCGCAGCGAAAGTGACGGAAGGACTGGACGTCGTCACGCACTCGCCTGAGATCATCGCCACGCGCCGGATGGCGCTGGAACTTCTTTTTTCCGACCATGCGGGCGAATGCGCGGCGCCTTGCGAGATGGCATGCTTCGCGCATATTGACGTTCCCGGCTTTATCGCCGAGCTCGCCAGGGGAAACTCGCGCGAAGCCGTCGCCATCATCAAGCGAACCATGCCTTTCCCAGGGGTATTGGGATATATCTGCGGCGCCTATTGTGAAAAGCCCTGCCGCCGCGCGCAGTTTGAAGAGGCGATCTCCATCCGGCTGCTCCATCGCTTCGCCGCCGAAAGCGATTTTGCCTCGAGCGCGCCCTATCTGCCCGAAAAGAAGCCAGCGACCGGCAAGCGCGTCGCCATTGTGGGAGCGGGTCCAGCCGGCCTTTCCGCCGCGTGGTATCTACTCCAGGAGGGCCATGATTGCCTGTTGCTGGATGCGCGAGAAAAACCCGGCGGTCTTTTGTGGGATATTCCGGATAGCCAGCTCGACAAGACGGTTCTGGACAGGGAGATCGCCGTCATTATGAAACTAGGCGCCCGCTTCCGGGGCGCCTGGCGGTTGGGCGAAAGCGGCACGCTCACGGATCTGCGCCAGCAAAACGACGCCGTGCTGCTGGCGATCGGCGCAAGCGTGAATGCGCCCTCCGATCAGCGAAAATCGGACTTGGAATTGCTCAAGAAGCAGGGAATCTCCATCACGGCCAAAGGCGCCGCGGCGGACTCCAATTCGCTCGCCACAAATCTTCCCGGTATTTTTGCCGCCGGCGAAATCGTGACGGGCAAAAGCGTATCGCTGCGCGCCATCGCCGCCGGACGCCGCGCTTCGGCTTCGATATCGCAGCATCTGACCGGCGCCCCCGTCTCGGGCGAGGGCAAGCCGTTTTTCTTCCACCGCAAACTGACGCCGGAAGAAGACAAGGCCCTCTATGGCGCCATCGTGAAAGCTCCGCGCGCCCAACCGGAAGCCGGCGGCGGCCTGTCCGCCGCCGCCGCGCATTCGGAAGCATTGCGCTGCCTGCAATGCGGTTGCATGAAAAAGGAGGATTGCCAGTTGCGCCGCGAAGGCGCGCGTCATGGGGTCAATCCCAATCGTTTTGCGGGCGAGCGCCGCGAATTGAGCCCCGAATTGAGCCATTCGGCGATCGTCTATGAACCGGGCAAGTGCATCTTGTGCGGCCTTTGCCTCAAGATCGCGGAGGCGGCCGGCGAGCGGCGCGGATTGAGTTTCGCGGGGCGCGGTTTTCCAACGCGTGTCGTCGTTCCGCTCGAAGGCGCTTTGTCCGAAGGTCTGGAAAAAGCCGCGCGCGCCTGCGCCGATGCATGCCCCACGGCAGCGCTTTCGATTCGCAAATAGCGGTTTGAAAAGGCAAAGGCAAAATGACCAAAGGGGGCGCCAAGGCTAATTTTCCGCTTGCAATCAGCCGATAGGATCGTAAAAGGATTCACGCAGTCAGCTCGCTCGATGTCGGGAAATGCAATGTTAAAAAGCGACGCCAAATTAAAAAGGCGGCTCCGCATTGCGGTGGGAGCTGGTTTATTTTGCGCCGCTTTGTTGCCCGCCTTCAGCGACAGCCCCTGGCGCGCAACGCTTGACGAAGCCAAAACCGCTGCCCGTACTTCCCAGCGGGATATCTTCATTTATTTCTACGCGCCGCAGTCAAAGCCCAGTATTGATATGCGCCAGAACGTGCTGACCGATTCCATGGTCGCGCAGCTTTATCAAGCGTTTGAGATGGCGCAGGTGGACATAACGGAGAACGACGAGCTGGTCCGGCAGCTGGCGCCCAATGCATTCCGCGCTCCCATCGTCGTTTTGCTGCGTTCTTCAGGCGAAAGCAAAGCCGTGTTGGATAATCTGAAAACCGACGCATGGCGCAAGAAAATCGAAGAGTTGATTCAAAAAGCCGGAGGCGCCTTCAAATCTCTCGAAGAGATTTATTCAAAGGCCGATGAGCAAATCAGCGCCGGAAAACTGAGCGAAGGCGAGAAGCTGTATCTGCGGGCGCTGGCGCTCGACAGCGACAAGTCGCGCGCCTATAACGGCCTCGGCATCATCGAAGCCAAGCGAAAAAACTATCGCAAAGCGGTGGAATACTTCAAACAAGCGATCGAAATTGATCCCAACTACATCAAAGCGAAAGAGAACCTGGCGGCGGCCGAACAGCTGGCATTGATTGAGTCTGAAACCAAGCCCGGCCTGAGACTGACGCCGGCGCCGGCAATCAAACCGACATCAGGCCCTGCCAAGCACAAGACAGCCAAAGAAATCAGCGATATGCTCAACAAGGCTCTCGCGCTACAAAAAAGCGGCAAGAAAGCTCAAGCTACAGACGCCTTCAAGAACGTCCTGACGTATGATGACCGCAACGTCCAGGCCCTCAATTCGCTGGGGCAGATCGAGGAAAGCGAAGGTCATTATCCGGAAGCGATCTACTTTTGGACCCGCGCATTGAAATTCGATTCCAAAAATAAAGTGGCGCAAGACGGCATCAAATCCGCCAAGGAAAAACTGGACCGTCAGTAGGTCCCGGACGCCGGCCGGGACTGCAAGCTATTATTGCGCTTACCCCGTCCCGTCCGGCGTTTGGGACCTACCAGCGTTTGGGATCTTTAGCTTTTATTAGGGAATGGCCGCGTCCCGTCCGGCGTCCGGGACCTACCGGCGTCCGGAACCTACCAGCGTCCGGGACCTACCTAAAATTGGGATTGGCACGCGGGATGCTTCACTGTATTACTAGCCGCGTCAATTCAATGATTAACGCGCATATCGGGTCAATTTGATCCCCTAATTGAGGAGCTTGAAATGGGAACGTATCTAGTCTTCATATTGCCTGCGTTGCTTTTCGCGATGTGGGCGCAATACAAAGTTAAAAGCGCCTACGAGAAATACAGCCATATTGCAAGCAGCACAGGGCTTTCCGGCGCGGAGGCCGCCGCGCACATGCTGCAAGGCATGGGATTGCAGGTCGTCCCGAAGGTGGAAATGACCAAGGGACGCAAGGACGCCGTGGCGATCGAAGCGGTCAGCGGTTTCTTGAGCGATCACTATGATCCGCGTTCGCGCGTGCTGCGTCTGTCGCCCGATGTTTATAAAGGCGAATCGCTGGCCGCGCTGGGCATTGCCTGCCATGAAGCCGGCCATGCTCTGCAACACGCCAGCAACTACGCGCCGCTGGACATGCGCAGCCTGATGGTTCCGACTGCGTCGTTTGGCTCATGGCTCGCCGTACCGCTGATTATCGCCGGCGCCGCCTTTGCCAGACCGTCGCTGGTGATGATCGGCATCGCTCTATTCAGCATCATCGTGCTGTTCCAGATCATCACGCTGCCCGTCGAGTTCAACGCCTCGTGCCGCGCCAAACGCGCCATGCTGGATTTGGGAATCATCCAAACGCCTGCCGAGCGCGCGGGCGTGTCGGCGGTGCTCAATGCCGCCGCGATGACTTATGTGGCCGCCGCCGTCAGCTCCGTCATGACGCTGCTTTATTATACGGGCGCCTTTCGCTCGCGCTGAGCGCTCTGAATCGCAAATTCAGTGGCCTATTATAGCTCAGAGATGAATGTATTGCGGTCAGGCGGGGCGCCAGCTTTTGGAGTAAGGTGGCTTGCCGCCTTCTTTTTGGCGTTTCAATGGCCTTGGCACAAAAAAGAAGGCGGCAAGCGGGAGTTCGCAGCGGAGCGAGAATCTCCGCTCTTATATTCCAAAAGCTGGCGCCGTTCTTATCCGCATTAAATCATCTTTTTCAGGATGCGTGTTTAGAGAATCCTATTTCATCGTATCCATAAATGCCAGCACTCAACCCATTAGAACCAGCCTCTATGCCCAATCCAGAGACCATTGAATTCGTCATCAGCTCCACCGAAGCAGGCCAGCGCGCCGATCGCGTCATTGCGGCGCGCATCGAATCGCTCTCACGGACCGCGATTCAGCGTTTGATCGCCGAAGAGCAGGTGAGGGTCAACACCGCGCCGATCAAGCCGCGCCATTTGCTGCAGGAAGGCGACTGGATCGTCATCAACATCCCCCCGGCCCAGGACGCCATGGCGCAGCCGGAAGACATCCCCCTGAACGTCGTTTACGAAGACAGCGACATCATCGTCATCAACAAGCCGCCGGATATGGTGGTCCATCCGGCGCCGGGATCGCCCAGCGGCACGCTCGTCAACGCTCTTCTGAGCCACTGCAAGGATTTATCAGGCATCGGAGGCGTCAAACGCCCCGGCATCGTCCATCGCATTGATAAAGATACGACGGGCCTTCTTGCCGTCGCGAAAAATGACGCGGCGCACGAATCCCTGACCGCGCAGTTGGCCTCACGCAGCATGAAGCGGTCTTATCTGGTTTTGCTTTCCGGGACGCTGAACGAAGACAGCGGAACCATTGACGCGCCCATTGGCCGCAGCCGGAGCGACCGCACTCAGATGGCGGTGTGCGCCGATGGCCGCGAAGCGCGCACGCACTGGCGCATCCTGCGGCGCACTCACGGCCTGACACTCGTGCAAGCGGACCTTGACACAGGCCGCAGCCATCAAATCCGCGTTCACTTTCAATATATGGGCTATCCCGTCGTCGGCGATCACGACTATGGCGGCTCGCCCAAGCAAGTCGCGGCGCGCCTGCCGGAACGGGCCGTCTTTTTGCGGCAATGGGCCCGGTCGGCGCCGCGGCAAATGCTGCACGCCTTCCGCCTGACGCTCACGCATCCGCGCACGGGCAAGGAAATGACCTTCGAAGCGCCGCCGCCTGAGGATTTTCAGCGGATTATAGATCATCTGGCAGACGCAGACTGAAGAGGAGACGCGGAGACGCGGAGAGGGGGAGACGCGGAAAGGAGAGACGCGGAGACGCGGAGACGCGGAGAAGGCCAGAACCAGTCCGTGTAAGTCCGTGTAGGTCCGTGTCGGTCCGTGTTGGTCCGTGAGAGGCGCGGAGAGGAGGAGAAAGCGCGCCAGGCAAGGGGAATTGGGCGCGGCTTTTTGAATTGCTTTAACGTCCGCAGGCGCAATCATGGTTCCTGATTCAAACGCGATGGTTGACTTGGACACGGCGCTCGCTTCGCTGGGAATGTCCGCAGGGGCTGACTATTGGCGCGCGCATTGGGCTGATTCCCAAACTGCCCTGCCCAGTGGCGCGATTTTTTTTCTTTCCAGCGACTGCGTGCGCCAATCCTGCCGCTTCCTGAATATCGCGCCGGAAATCGAAATCGCGCTTCTCCATGCCGCGCAAGAAATCGAAGCCTCTGCCCCCTTGCGCCGGATCGCCTGGCATTGCCATTGGCTCTTGTTTCGATCATCCGAAGATCAATCCGCCAGCATCCGCTATTGGCCCATGCCGCCGCGCGAGTTGGGCGACGCCACCCAGTTGCTCTATGCGATTGTGTTTCTCTCCGGCCTTCCTTTCGTTCAGGAGATTCATCGCCGGCGGGGCATTGCCGAAAACATAACCATCGAGACGCTGGCCGATCTTGAGCTTTGGATGCGCGAGCATCGCAAACGCCACGGCGTCTGGGGACTGAGCGAGAACGCCTGGATCGCACGGCATTTTTATGGGCAGCTAATCCGGCTGGGGCGGCTGCAATTTGAGCCGGCTCGTTTTCGCGAGGATTTTTACGTCTTCCTCCACCGGACAGAAGGGCGCGTTGTGATTCTAGCCGGCGATGGAATGCAGTTTCGGCGGGACGGCCTATTCAGCGACGCGGATGGCGCCGCTGGAAACGAACCAGATGCGCAAGCGTCTGAAGACGATTGGTGGACGGCCGTCTATAGCGAGAATGGCGAAATCATTCGCGGCCATGCAATCTCTCCGCACGGCGCGGCGCTGGCGGCGCCCATCGAAATTCGAACCCAAGAATGTACCTGCGTTCTGAAGAAAGACGATCCCACGCTGGCCGTCCATATCCCCGCCATCGGACCGATGAGCCCCGAGGCATGCGCCGAGTCGTTCCGCCGCGCCCTCGAATTCTTTCCAAAGCATTATCCCGATCATCCTTTCCACGGATTCACGTGCTTCTCATGGCTTCTCGATCCGCAGTTCCAGGATTATCTATCCCCGTCCTCCAATATCGTATGCTTTCAGCGCGCCGCGCATTTATTTCCTATTCCCGGCGCGACAGACCGCCAAATGTTCGACAGAGTTTTCGAAGGTCCCGTTTATGATCTATCACAAGCGCCGCGCGATACGGCGCTTCGCCGCGCGATTCTCGAACACATCGAACGCCGCGGATGCTGGAGAATGGGAGGCGCACTCTGGCTCGCGAATGACTGGAAGCCAGAGTAATCCCATTATACCAGAAGAGCATGCCTTTAGCCGTATAATGATGTACTCACCACAGAGGCACAGAGACACAGAGAAAAGCATCCGGAAATACTTGAAAAATACTCTTTGTGATTTTCTCTGTGTCTCGGTGTCTCTGTGGTGGCTTTATAATAATTGACCGAAGGATTACAGGTTTCGCCATCATACCGCTTGTCTCGGCGGAAACGGTGAGGAAAATCTTCGCCAGAGCTGAAGCATGAAAGGCTGATTAACAATGCGCAGAAAAACTTGTATGCTGGCGGCGGCCATCGCGGCGTTTGCTGTGGCGGGATTATTCGCCCAGGCGCAACCGGCGCCATCGAAGACTGAAGGGTATCAGGATCAGGTTGCGCAAACGCTCGCCGCGCTGCGTTCGTATCAAGAAGGCGAGAAGGGCGGCAAGACGGCGAAGATGGAGAAGCTGATTCGCGCTTCGGAAAGCAGCGGCGAATTGCGGAAGATTTTGATTCCCCAGATGGTGAAATTTTTATGTGACGGGCAAGTCTCTTTCGCCGCGCGGCAGTTTATCGCCGGGCAGATTTCTTTCACCGGCCTTGGCGGCGCTGAAGGCGTCAAAGCGGCGGCAGGATTGCTGCTCAATAGCGATGAGAAGACCGCTGAATTGGGGCGCATGGCGCTCGAACGCGCGCCGCAACAGGAAGCCGGCCCGGCGCTGCGCGAGGTTCTGCCCAAAGCCAAAGGCGCCATCCGCATCGGCATCATCAATTCGCTGGGAGCGCGTCGCGACAAAGACGCGGTTGAGACGCTGGCCCAAGTGGCAATGGCTCCCGATGCGCAAGCCGCCGAAGCTGCGCTCTCAGCCCTCGGCGCCATCGGCGATGCCAAGGCCGCGCAATCGCTCCTGCAGCTGCGATCTACGATTCCGGATTCCCTCAAACCCGCCGCTTGCGCCGCCGCCTTGCGCGCCGCCGCTTTGCTGGCCGCCGAAAATTCCAGGGAACAGGCCCATGCAATTTATGAAGCGCTCTATAAGGAGGGTCTGCCTGAAGCAACGCGCGTGTGCGCCTTGCGCGGATTGATCGTCACGGACGGAGCAAAGGAATTGCCCCGCGCGATGGAGGCGCTGAAGACCGGCTGCCCTCACTTCCAGCGCGCTGCCGCCCAAGCGCTGCGAGAGAGCCCAAACAGGGAAACCGTAATCGCGCTCGCCGAGGCCCTGAGCTCCCTTCCGCTCGAATCGCAAATCCTGGCGCTCAACCTTTTGGGCCAGTACGGCGAGCGCGCGACCATGCGCGCCGTGATGCCGATGACGCGCGACGGTGATGAAAAGATACGGATTGCAGCCATCGCGGCCCTCAAGAATATGGGCGACGCGGCGATCATCGTGCCGCTGGCGCAGATGGCGGCGTCCTCGCAGGGAGAAGAACAGGAGGCCGCGCGCGCCAGCCTGCAAGGGCTGGCCGATCCGGGCGTGGACGAGGAAATCACAGTCCAGCTGAAAAAAATGTACAGCGCCGGCCAAAAGGAAACGGAGAAAATCCGCCTGGAGCTGATCCGCGCCATCCGCGAGCGCCGGATCAAGACCGCCGTCATGTCATTGATAGCCGTCGCCCGCGACGCCTCCAACGACGAGCGCGCCGAGGCGTTCAGCGCCCTTGAAAAGCTCGCCGAGCCGCGCGACCTTCCCGATTTGCTTGACTTGATGACAAAGGAACCTTCCGCCAAAGTCCAGAAGCGCGCGCAGGCTGCCGTCATCGAAATAGCCAGGCAAATCCCCGAAGAAAACAAACGAGCCGACGCCGTTCTGCTGGCGCTGGATGGCGCGACGTCCTCCGAAGCCCAACGGACGCTAGTGGCAATCCTGGGCAAGATCGGCAATCGTCCGGCCTTGGAGCGCCTGCGCAAGCTGCAAAAATCGAATCTGGATGAAAAAATACAGGACGCGGTGTTGCGCGCCTTCAGCGATTTCCCCAACGCGGCGCCGCTGGACGATTTGCTCGAGATGGCCAAATCCGCCAAGGACGCCAAGACGAGGATCATGGCGCTGCGCGGAGTGATGCGCCTGCTGTCGCTGCCCAACGGCTTGCCGCCCGAAAAGGCGCGGTCGGTCTTCGAGGAAGCGCTGAAGCTGGCGGCCAATCCCGTTGAAAAAAAAGAAACGCTGGCCGGATTGTCCGAGACGCGGAACGTTGAGGCGCTCAAATTGGCGATGAGTTATATCGGCGACGGTGAATTGAAAAACGAGGCCATGAGCGCGTGTGTGACGCTGGCAAAAAATCTCGCGGCCATCGCTCCGGGCGAGGCGCGACGCGCGACGCAAAAAATCCTTGAATCGTCCCAGGAGGAGTTCATCCGCAAAAGCGCGCAGGAAGCGCTGGACCTGATCAAGAAGTCGCAAGGCTACCTTACGGAGTGGCAGGTGTCCGGCCCCTATATTCCGCAATCTTATGACACGGCGAAGACGACGGCGGAGGCCTTTGCTCCGGAAGAGCCAACAACCACCGCCGCCGCGTGGAAGCCTGTGCGCTTGGCAGCGGCGCCCGACAAGCCGGCGCTGATGGATTTCAATGCGGACAGGGATTTGGAGGGCAGTCGGCGCGCCGCTTACTTGCGCGCGAGAATTTGGGCGGACAAGGAGCAGCCGGCGCGCATCGAACTCGGCAGCAGCGGAGGCGCGAAGGTCTGGCTCAACGGCGCGGCGGTTCACGCCAGCGATAAGGATCGTTTTTATAAAGCTGATGAAGAGAAGGCGCCTGTTGTGTTGAAGCAGGGATGGAATTATCTGATGATTAAGAGCGTCAGCAATTCTGGGGATTGGCTTGCTTCGGCGCGGCTTGTGGGGAGCGATGGGAAGGCGATTGAGGATATGATGGTGGATAGCTCGGGTGTGGAAGATACGAAGCAGTTTTGCGCGATGGAGGCAAAGGCGAAGGAGGAATAGAGAAGGGCGAATAGCGAATAGCGAATAGATTGGCGATGGTGATGGAGGGGATGGGGAGGGGGATATGGAGCGCGGGGAATAGCTTTGACTACAAGCGCCATCTGAAGATGGAACTACAAGCGCCACCTAAAGGTGGAACTACTAACAAACTACGAGCGTTTGCAGTAAAAGGTCTTGATTTCGAAGGGGCGGAAGTATAACTCGACGACGCCGTTCTTGAGCAGGTGCGTATGGTGGCGCTCTTCGAGCAGGTTGGTTTCGCTGATGGATTGGAAACCGTCGCCGAACTGCAAATGCGCGTAGGTTCCGGTTTTTCCAGCCTCATATAAACGGAACACATAGCCCTTGCCGTCTTCGGACTGCTTGACCGATTCGACGATGACGTTCGGCGCGCTGACCGTCAGCAACGAATCCACCGGCTGAGCCGCGCCGGAAACCAGATAGGCCAGCGCGCCGCTGTTGAGCTCATACGCGGGCCGGACCACGGACTCGACCGAGAAGCCGCTGGCGTGCGGCAGCAGCGAATAGGTGAAGAGATGGCATCCCTGATCGCCGCGGGCGTCGGGATGCGTGCCGGACTTGAGCAGGCTCAGGCGGAGTTCGCCATTTTTCGCGGTGACGCCGTATTTGCAGTCGTTCAGCAGCGCCACGCCGAAGCCGTTTTCCGAAAGGTCCGTCCATTTGTGGGCGCAGACTTCGAATTGCGCCCGGTCGTCGGCCTGATTGTCGTGCGTGGTCCGTTCGACGTGTCCGTACTGGATTTCATGGCGGGCAAAGTCGCTCAGGATATCGAACTCGAAGCCGGCCTTGAGCAGCTGATGCTTGTCATTCCAGTCCACATGCGTCTGGAAATCCACGCGCGGACTGGTCGAGTGGAAAACCAGGTCCTGCATGATCGAAGATTGCCCGCCGATTTTGTAGGTGGAGCGGATTCGCATTTGGACGGGCCCGTCGCAGACGATCTTGCGGCTTTCGAGGCGAAGATCGGGGCGCATCTTCAGCGACACGTCGCGGTCAATGTCCCAGTTGTCCCACACCGCCGGAATATCCTCGCCGATGAGGAATGTATTGAGAGCGCCGCCTTTGCGGACGATTTCGCGCAGCGACGTCTTCTCGATGAAGGAGACGATGCGCCCGTACCGGTCGAAGCGGACGAACGCGAAGGGCGTTTCGATGGCGCTCCTGCCGGCTTTGAACGGACTTGCGGGCCGCGCCGGCGATTTCTTTTTTTTCAGCCGCAAGACCTTTGCCCCCAGTGGCGGCAGGGACAGTCCGGCGATCGCGAGCGTCCGTTCGCCCCGGACGTCTTCAATGCGCTGGCAGGCCAGCGATTCATCCTCCGGCGCCCATCCTTCTTCCGCGTCATCCAGCGTCACTTCGTCCGTCCGTTCCCAGCTCAGCGAATTGGCCACGAGCCAGGTCCGCTCATCGCGCGCGTTTTTCGCTTTGTCCTTGGCGCCGTTCCTGGCCGCCAGGAATTCCATCGCGTAGTAGCGCCAGCACGTGGCGCTGATATAAACGTGATAGAGCGCGTCGGCCGCCTCGTCGTTGACGGCGGCGATCGAGGAGCCGGGCAGGATGTCGTGGAATTGCCGGGTCAGCAGCGTTTTCCAAAGTTCGCGCAAGGGCGCCGCGGGATACTTGGCCCCCGCGCGCAGCGAGGCCATCGCGCAAAGCAACTCGGCGTCGCGCAACGCCAGTTCGCAATAGCGGTTGAGCTGCTTCGAGCCGGCGACCGAGGTCAGCGTTCCGCGGTGCAATTCGAGATAGAGCTCGCCCTGCCACACCGGCAGCCGTTCGGCATGTTCGCTGAAGCCCTCCATAAAGTCGCTGAGCGAGATATGCTGCGCGCGCGGACAGCCTTCCAAATCCTCGACGCGCCGGGCGATCTCGATCATCTCGAACTGCGGTCCGCCGCCGCCGTCGCCATAGCCGTAGGCGCAATAATGGCGGTCCTGGACGTCCTTGTGCTGGACATTGTTCCATTGCGCGGTCAGCGTTTTGGGATCGGGCCAGCAGTGGACACTGTTAAGGTGCGTGATGACGGGCGAGCCGTCAATGCCGCGCCAGACGAACGTGTCGAAGGGGAAGCGCGTCGTGTCGTTCCACGCCATTTTCGCCGTGCAGAAGAATTCGATTCCGGCGCCGCGCAAAATCTGGGGCAGCGCCGCCGAGTATCCGAACACGTCCGGCAGCCAGAGCGTGTCGGACGTATAGCCGAACATCTCGCGCGTGGCGGTCTGGCCATAGAGCAGCTGGCGGGTGAGCGATTCGCCCGAGGGGATGTTGCAGTCCGGCTCGATCCACATGCCGCCGTTCGGCTCCCAGCGCTTGGCCCGGACCATTTCGCGGATTTTTTCAAAGAGCGTTGGATATAAGCGCCGGACAACGTCGGCGTGATACGGCGTGGTCTGGAGGAAGCGGAATTCGGGATATTGCTCCATCAGGTTGATCGCGTTCGCGAAGGTGCGGGCGCACTTG
>JAPLSP010000552.1 GCA_026398575.1 Candidatus Sumerlaeota bacterium
TATAAGGCAGGATGCACCCGTGAAGGACTACATAGACAGCCAAAGGAAATACATGATGGAAGAAAAAAAAGAGAAACTGGGCTGGCGGCAGATCATCACGGGCAATGTTCTGATGATGGGATTGGTCAGCATGTTCACCGACGCGTCGAGCGAGATGATTTATCCGCTACTTCCGATTTTTATCACGGGCCTTGTGCCGACGGCGGCGGCGGCGGCGGTGTATCTCGGCCTCATGGAAGGCGTGGCCGAAAGCACGGCCAGTTTGTTGAAGATCGTATCGGGACGCATCAGCGACTCGCTTGGCGCGCGCAAAATCCTGGTGGTCGCCGGATACGGCTTCTCAACCGTGTGCAGGCCGTTGATGGGATTGGCGACGGCAGGATGGCACGTCGTCGGACTGCGCTTTCTCGACCGCGTGGGCAAGGGCATCCGCACTTCGCCGCGCGACGCTTTGATCAGCGATTCCGTGGACCCCGCCGGGCGCGGACTGGCCTTCAGTTTTCATCGCGCGATGGATCACCTGGGGGCGGTGATCGGTCCGCTGGTTTCAATTCTGATTCTCTGGTATTTGCTGGGGCGTGTGTTCTGGGCCAGCTCCGCCGAAACGGCTTCGCCCGTGGAAATGCATGCTTTGCGAATCTTGTTCTGGATATCGTTGATTCCGGGGCTGGCAGCGATGGCGGCGCTGGTCTGGAAGGTTCGGGAGATCAAGCCCCAACGCGCTGCCGCGCCGGACGCCCAGACAGGCGCCAAGGCGGACTCCGCTAAATCCGCCAAACCGGACACGTCAGGCGCCAAACCGGATGCGGCAGTCAATAAAGCTCCTCTGCCTAAAAAATTCTATTACTTCGTGTCCATCGTGACGCTGTTCACTTTGGGGAATAGCTCGGACCTATTCCTGGTTTTCTATGGCAAGACCTTGTTCAACCTTGGCCTGTTCGAGGTTATCCTGCTTTGGGTTGGGCTCCATATCTTCAAGATCATCTTTAGCCTGCCGGGCGGCGCGCTGTCGGATCGTCTGGGGCGGCGGCCCATGATCGTCGCGGGATGGGCGGTCTATACCGTGGTCTATCTTGGCATGGCATTCGTCTCCGCGCAGTGGGCGTTCTGGGCGCTCTTCTTCATCTACGGCGCCTACTACGGTTTTTCGGAAGGAGCGGAAAAGGCGCTTGTGGCCGATTATGTCCCCAGCGCAAACCGTGGCCGCGCATACGGGATTTATCACGGCGCCATCGGGCTTGCGGCGCTGCCGGCCAGCCTTATGTTCGGCCTTTTCTGGCAGGCATTGGGACCGCATCTGGCGTTTGGCATTGGCGCCGCGCTGGCCGGCGTGGCCACGGCGCTGTTGATGGTTTTGCTGGCCACCGGCGGCGGCAAAAAGGAAGAGAAGCAGTCCGCCGGCTGACAGCCTGGATCGCCGGCGGCCAACCGTTTTTCATGAAACCTTCTTCGGCGCAGGCGTTGATCCCAGGGGAACGACCACAATGGTCTCGCCTTGCGCCGTTGGGAATTGCAGCAACGAGCCTGAAATCTCTTCGGCTTCTTTTCCGTCGCGATAGAGCGTGACCGGCGCGCTGCCCCAGGGATTGCGCAGGCGGCAATCGCCTCCCACTTGCGCCTGGATTTCCACAAACTCGATCCTGCCTTGTTCCATCGAGGCGCTGACCAGAAATCCGCCGCGCGCTCCCAGTGTGTATTGCGCGTCCCATTCTTTTGGCCAGGCGGGGAAGACGTGAATGATCGGAAGCTTGCCAGGCGCGGGCGGGGCGCTTTGCAGCAGGGCTTCATGCAAGGCTTCCGAAGCGCGCCCCAGCCGCTGGCCGTCAATCGCTCCCGGCCCTTCGCGCAGCGACAGGCGATTCGGCATGACGCCGTCCGCCCCGCTGCCGATAACGTCACAAAAGCCTCGGGGCGGCAGACAGCGCAACTGGTTGGGGATCATGAATTTCAGATCGTAGGCGCGCCCCAGATGCGCGGCTGCCGTTGGGGCCTGGCTCAGCGTTGATACGGGCGTGTTTTCGTTGAAGCCTTTCGGATGCATCGCCTCGAAGGTGGCGTTGGCAATCCGGACCATCTCCGCGTCTTCGGTGTTCACCACGCATAAATCATAGAACAGCGCCGGCAGAATGCTGGATTGTTCGGGCTTGCCTTTGCGGGCGGGCGGAAGGGCGCTGATCCAGCGGAGCCGTTCGCCGACGGACCGGGATGTTAGCGAATCGCTGGTGGTGAGCTGATCGCTCGTGGGCAGCGGCGCAAGGTTGGCGGCGAACTCCTTCCACAAAGCGCGCAGATCGGGGTCCATATCGAGAATTTCCGAGGCGCGGATCGCGATGGGCGTCATGCCGCGCATGGCCGCCATCTCCTCCTGCGCGTCCTGCGCGTCCCAGACCGGCTCGTGATTGTTCACGTGATGGATGTGATACTTGCCGTCGGCGCCTTTTTTCGTATTCGGGAAGCTGCGATAAAACTCGACGGCGCCCTTGATCATCGGATAGGCGCGGTCGCGCAGCCAGGCCTTGTCCATCGTGTATTCATATCGCAGCCAATAGAGGAAAGCGATCTTGGCCGTGGTGGAAAAAATATGGGTGACGTGTCCGAAGGGGCCGGCGCCTTTGTCCTTGGATATCCATCGCCCCTGTTCCCATTTGCCGCTGTGATTCATCCAGTTCCAGCGGCTGTTGAACGTCTGCTTCGGCTCGGCGAACAGCTGGAATTTTTCGGAGCGTTGTTCCCACGGGCTGCGCAGGAGATACAAATCCTGCATCTCTGCCGCGATATCGTCGGGGAGTTTTTCAAGGCCGTCGAACCAGGTCGTTTCAGGAATCCACAGGCCCTGGCTTCCCCATTGCTGCCGCGCGGCGGTGGTACAGGAATCGTACATGCCGCTGTACATCGCGAACATCGGGTCCATCAGTTCGAAGCGGTTGGCCGGCGGCAAGGCATCGTAGTCGCAGCTCTGGTTGTGCCACCAATATTCCGAGCCCCATTCGCGCATGTCGCCGGTGGTGTACCAGATCATGCCACCAAAGCGCGGCATATACGCGCCGCGCGAGGACGATGCCATGATATAGAGATAATAGGTGTAGTTGAGTTCGACGAAATTTGCCATCTCGTCCTCGCTGTTCAGACGAACGAAGGCCTTCGACCAAAAATTGCGCCACCAGGCCCGGGCGCCGAACAGCATTTCCTCAAAACCTTTCTCCTGCGCGGCGTTCAATTCCAGGAGCGCGAGCACGGCCGGATCGTGTTTTGGATCGAAGGTGGAGGCGCAGGCGATGAGGATCGTGAATTTACCTTTTCCGGGCGCCGCCGTCAGCCTCACTGTCAAATCATTATAAAAACGCGCTTTCGAGTCCCGTCCGATAATCCCCGCCGCAAGACCCGAGGCATTGTAATAATCGCCTTCGCGAAACTCCTGCGTCAACAGGATGCGCCCATCCTGGATGTCCAGCCGCGAGGTAGCGGTGTGCTCGCGGGTTTGAATCATCACGGCGTGCTCGCTCGATAGCTCGTAATTTTTGCGCGGAATATATTGCATGGCGTAACGTAACATGCGCAGGTCCACGCTGATGGGAGTGGGCTTTTCGCGCCGATCCTCGATCTCGATGGCCATGACGTCGCGTTCATGCCAGGCCAGAACGCGTGCCGTCACGCCGGCGCCTTGGGCGGTCATCAGCCCGTCATAGACCGAAAGATGCTGCCGGAAGGCCTTGCCGCCGAAGACGTCTTCGCCGTAATCCACGAAGTTGATGTCCACGTATCCGCAGCCGCTCGCATAGTCCTCGCTTCCGCGCGCAAAACTGTTGGTCGAGCGGTTCATGGCAAAAACATCCACGCGGTTGACCTGCATCTTGAGCGCGCAGGAGGTGGTCCATACGAGGCTGCCCATGCGGCCATTGCCAACGGGCATTCCTTCCTCGCTGCGCTCGACCGGTTTGCTATAGTCGAGATCCGCCCGCGAGATAAGACGCTGGTAATCCACGGTGAACAGGCTGCTTGCCGTTGCGGCGCCTGCCAACGAAAAAAACAGGATGGACGCGCAGACAACGCTTGCAAACGATATTTTAGGCATCGTGACCTCCCGTCGGATACTTGCCAATTCTTGGATGGCGTGTTTTGGCGAAGTGCCTGCTTGACTCGCCTCCGGCCCCCTCGTATCGTTCGTTTCCTTTGATGAATGGATTTTCACGATCTCGCTCGGGCCTTTCAGGCTGCTATTGAGGGTTGGCATGGATGATTTTCTCAGTGAAGAATTTAAGGCGATCGAGGACCTGCGCCAGCCGGCGCGCGCGACGCTGAAGCAAATGCGCAGTGACCTTGACAAATTAAAGCGCAAGAACCAGGACGCTGTCAACAAGGTCATGGCGGATAACACGGATCAGGCTGCGCTCGAGTTGATGCGCAAAAGCGACCTGGAGATTGAAGCGCTCAAGGCGCAAATCAACGACTTTCGCCGCGAAACACAGAAACAGCTCCAGGAGCTGAAGGCCGGCACGGAAAAAAAGCGCGAGCAGCATATTGAAAAGCTGCAGGAGGATTTGGCGGCTGCGCGGGGCGAAATCGAGCAGATTCATACGGATATGGTTCCCAAAGCGAAAGCCGCTCTTGATGCTTTATTGGAGCGCAAAAAATCGCTCGAGGCCAAGAATCTGACCGTCGTCAGCCGTATCAATCAAGTCCGGCAAAAAGAAATCACCAGCGATATGATGGACGTCGAATAACCTGCCAGATGCTGGACTTTAAATAATTCGCAAACCATAATCCGCAATCCGTAATCCGAAATCCGCAATCCCTATGCATTTCCCCGAGCACGGCCTTTATTGCATCACCGACGCGCTCCTGGGTCAGGGCCGAACGCACCTGGAGCAGGCGCGGCTTTGCCTGGAAGGGGGCGCAAAGATCATCCAGCTGCGCGACAAGACGGCCTCTTATGGCCAGCTACTGCCCGAGACGCGCGCCATCGCCCAATTATGCCGGGAATGCGGCGCGATCTTCATCGTCAATGACGCGCCGCGTCTGGCGCTCGACG
>JAPLSP010000245.1 GCA_026398575.1 Candidatus Sumerlaeota bacterium
TATTATTTTGTCGCACATTATTTTGTCAGACCTCTCTCAGCACGCCAAGATAGCTTGGGCGACAATTAAGTCGGCCAATGATTCATGAATTCTTAAGGTTATTGTATCTTTGTGTTCTTTGTGTTCCTTGCGGTGGCGCCGCAATCGCTGCGGTCACTCCATCTCTTCTTTCGGCGGCAGGAGCGGCTTGTATTCTTTGTTGTAGAGTTCCACGCGGTGTTTGGTGTGGTCGTGGTGGCTGTCGCGCAGTTCGCGCATTGCCTCCTCATCCTTTTTTTCCTCGGCTCGCGCCAGATCGGCGCGTGCGCGGTCGGCGCAGCGTTTCAGATAAACGCGATGCAGGCGTTCGAGGAGCGTTTGGACCGTCGCCGCCGCGTCCAGCGATTCATAGTCATAGCCTGCTTCCTGTTCGCGCGCGGCGACGCTGACTTCGGCCAGCACGGCGCGCTGCGATTCGGTTTCGGCCAGTTCCATGATCTCGGACGGATGCTGGAAAGCGCGTCCGGCCGCTTCGATGGCGCGCTCCATCAGATGGCGGATGTCGGCGTTGATGAAATACTCGGGACGGAAATAGGCGCCCGCCGAGACGCGCGCCTCAGGCTTGTGCAGGACGAACCACAACGCGTGCCGTTCGATGGCTTCATAGGGATCGCCCAGAGTCCTTCGCGTCGCGGCGGATGGAACAGCTCCGCGCGCTTCCTCTGTGCGCTCCGTCGGCGAAGGCGCGGCGCCTTTCTTTTTCTGCTTTTCAGCCTCCTCGTTCAGGAAGGCGAAGACGTCGTTTTCGGGCAGCCCGAGTTGCAGGGCGGCGCGCCGGGCGTAGTCGTTGCGCGCCAGGGCGTTGGGGACTTTGGCGATCATCGGCGCCAGCGTGCGCAGGACGCGGCTGCGGCCATGCACCGAGTCATCGTTCTGCTGCGCGCGATGAAAATCCACAAGGAACGTTAAAAAGTCGCGCGCGCGGGAGGCGATGAATTCCTCGAATCCCTTCGCGCCGTTTTTCTGTAGGAAGGTGTCGGGGTCGTCGCCTTCGGTTAGCGTGGCGATGCGGATACTGAAATCATGCGCCATGAGGATTTCGCATCCGCGCGCCATCGCTTTTTTCCCGGCGGCGTCGGCGTCGTAGAGGAAGATCACCGAATCGCACAATCGCCGGATCAGGCGCGCCTGATCGTCCGTCAGCGCCGTGCCGCACGAGGCGACGGTGTTGGCGAATCCGAACTGATGCATGGCGATGGCGTCGAAGTAGCCTTCCACCAGAAAGCACTCGCGCCGCTCGCCGATGCGTTTGCGCGCGAGATGGAAGGCGTAGAGGATTTTGTGTTTCTGGTAGAGCGGCGTTTCGGGCGAATTCAGATATTTCGGCTCCTCGCCCGCGGTCATCGTCCGTCCGCCGAAACCCACGACGCGCCCCTGCGGATCGCAGATCGGGAACATCAGCCGGTTGACGAAGCGGTCGCGATAGCCGTCGCCGGACGAGCGCGCCTGGATGAGGCCGGCCTGAAGCAGGGTTTCGTCTTTGTATTGCTTGCGGCGCAGTTCATCCATCAGGCCGCTCCAGTTGCCGGGCGCCATGCCGAGGCGGAACCGCTCGAAGGTGGGCTTGTCCACGCCGCGCTTCTGCACGTATGCGATGGCGTCGTGTCCCTGCGTCATCAAATGCTTTGCGAAGAAGACCGCGGCCAGTTCGAGCGCCTGATACTGCGATTCGCGCTGGCGGCCCTCCTCGGGCGAAGGCCCGCCGCTGCGGAATTGCGGGATGGGAATCTGATAGCGTCGCGCCAGCGATTCGATCGCCTCGCGGAAGTCCAGATTTTCGATTTTCTGGACAAATGCAATCACGTCGCCGCCTTCATTGCAGCCGTAGCATTTGAAAATTTGCCGCACGGGATGGACGTGGAAGGAGGGCGTCTTCTCATTGTGGAAGGGGCAGCAGCCCTTCATATTCTGCCCCGCCCGCTTCAAGTCAATATTATAGGATTCCACGACCTGAACGATGTCAGCCGTATCGCGAACCTTGGCAATAAACTCTTTATAGTCATCGCTGGCCATATCAAAACATCTTCAGAAATCAGCAATGTAAAATTAAAAATGAGAAATGAGAAACTAAAAATGAAACGCCTGCGCGCTGACAGCATTAGAACAAAGAGTAATGCTCACGGGCAAGCGGACCAATTTACATTTCTCATTTTGCATTTTACATTATTCAACTCTCATTTCTCATTTCTCATTTCTCATTTTACATTATTTGCCGCCGCGCTTGCCGCGTGCATGACGTTCATAATCCTGGATGAACTCTTCCTGTTCTTCCGTTTCAATGGATCCGGGGCGCATCTGGCGGATGCGGGCAATGGCGTCTTGGGCGCTTTTTCCCTCATGGCGGATCAGGTAGCAAGCCAGGATCGTTCCCGTGCGGCCCATGCCGGCGCGGCAGTGCACGGCGACGGGTTTGTCCGCTTTCAGATTGGATTCGATAAAACGCAGGCACTCCTCCACCTGCGGCAGGCTCGGGACGCTGAAATCGGGAATCGGCGACAGGAAGTACTCGAATCCGAATTCTTTGGCATGGGCCTGAAAATCACTGTCCGAATCGAGCGACACCACGGCGCGGATGCCTTCTTCATACAAGGCGGTGAAGGCCTTGTTGACGCACGCGCTCCATGCCGGCGTCGCGCATCCGGCCAGCCGGCCTTCGATCAGATAACTGAAATTGAGCGGCAGCCCTGAAGACTCTGGTTGCCTCGTCATAAAAATATCCTCACCTGCGTTCTTGCGCGGCTATTCGATCCGGATATTGTCAATCAGCCGCGCCTTGCCAAATCGCACCGCCAGCGCAATCAACGTTCCCGTTTCCACGCGCGCCGCCGGCTTCAAGTCTTTCATGGAAACGAATTCGATATAATCCGTCTCGCCGGATGACTCGCTCCGAATCATCCTCGCCATCTCATCGCGCAATTCCGCTGCGCTGAGCGGCGACACGGCCCCCAACGCCCGTTCGCGCGCCATCACCAGCGCCCGCCGCAACACCGGCGCCTCGGCCCGCTCTTGCGGCGTCAGGTATCGGTTGCGCGAACTCATCGCCAGACCGTCCGCTTCGCGAACCGTCTCGACGCCGATCATCTCAAGCGGCAGGTTCAAATCCTCAACCATTCGGCGGAGGATAAGGAACTGTTGCGCGTCTTTCCAGCCAAAATATGCGCGGGACGGCTGGACGATGTTGAAGAGCTTGAGCACCACCGTCGCCACGCCGCGAAAATGCCCCGGACGGCTCCTGCCGCACAAAACATCCCCCAACTCCTCGACGTTCACATACGTGCGGTATCCCGCGGGATACATTTCGGCGGGCGTGGGATAAAACAGCCAGTCCACCTTTTCGCCGGCGCACATCCGCTCATCGCCTTCGAAGTCGCGCGGATAGGCCGCCAGGTCCTCCTTCGGACCGAACTGCAGCGGATTGACAAAAGTGCTGACCGCCACCAAGTCCGTTTCGGCCCGGGCTTGCCGCATCAGCGTCAGATGCCCCTCATGCAGCGCGCCCATCGTCGGGACAAAACCAATCGTCCTGCCCTCACCCCGCGCCCCCAGCGCCGCCGCCTGCATTTCCCTGGCCGATGGAAAAACTTTGATCATTGCAATCGCAAAAAATCACTCTTCAAAGATGCTTATGACTCTCAAGTTTGCATGAGATTTGACCATAGAACGCCAAACGCATAAGCGCAACCGGTTTCTTTGGGAATTGAGGCGGTCAGCTAACGGGTGCAATTAAGAATTCCGGTCATTTTTTTTTCCCTGAAGGCCAGCATGCCACCACCGGGCCTTGTGCCGGTGGAGCATTGATTTTGCTCTAGCAGATCCCGCGTTTCTCTCACCGCCACCACTTGGCCTTGTGCCAGTGGAGCGATGATTGTCCGCCAAAATTGCTCGTTCCCGACGCTAAATCATCGCTCCACCGGCGCAAGGCCCGGCGGTGGCGGAGGATAAAAGGGGAATATCATTCTAGAGCAAAACCATCGCTCCATCGGCGCAAGGCCCGATGGTGGCGAGGGGCAATGGAATTCTGGATTGCACCTTCAGCTAATCCCCGAAAGAAATTTCCATTGACGCAGCGTAAGGCAAACACAAAAATCGCTCGGCGTATGATTAGCTGCACTGGCTATAGAGATGCAAGATACGAATAGAGAGAGAGGATACCCCATCATGGCAAAACAAGAACCCGCCGCTGCCTCGCTGACGCTGAACAACACGAAAAAGGAGTTGCTCGACGCCTATAACTTGCTGCTCGCGCAGATGAAGGACAAGCGCGAGACGGAAATGAAGCCGGAGCAAAAAGCCGAAGAAAAGCAGATTCATAAAGCCATCGAGACCGCCGATGCCCTCTCGCTGCAAGGAATCGGCAAAGAGATTGGCGATCTGAAATCCGAAATCGGCAAAACGCTGGCGGAGCTCGCGGACAAACTCGAGGAGGAAACCGCCAAGTATCTGCGCGTTAAAAAGGCCGTGGAAGTGCGCGAGAAAGAGCTGCAGGAGTTCTACGAGATTGAAAAAACGGCGATGACGCTGGCGGCGCTGCTCGAAACTCAGCAGCAGAAGCGCCGACAATTCGAGGCCGAAATTGCCGCGCAAAAAGAGCAGCTAAAGGCAGACGTGGAGACTGTGCGCGCCAAGTGGGACGAGGAACGCCTGGCGCATGACATCGAAATCAAGGAGCGCGACACCGCCGAAAAGAAGAAGCGCGACCGCGAGGCCGAGGAATTCAAGTACCGCGTCGAGCGCGAACAGCAACTGGCGCGCGAGCAATTCGACTACGAAAAAGCGCGCATGGAGCGCGAACTCGCCTTCAAGAAAGAGCAGTTGGAAAAAGACCTGGTTGAGCGCGAACGCGCTCTGGCGGCGCGCGAAGCTGAACTGGCGCAATTGCGCGAACGCGCGCAGGCGTTCCCGAAGGAACTCGAAACAGCGGTCGCGAAAGCCGTAAAGGAAGCGTCCGACCGCTTGACGAAAGAATTGCAAGCGCGCGAGGAGCTTCTCAAGAAGGAATACCAAGGCGAACAGAAAGTGCTCACGTCGCGGATCGAATCGCTCCAAGCGTCCGCCAAGGAACAAACCCAGCAGATCGCGCGCCTGACCGCGCAGTTGGAAAAATCCTACGGCCAAGTGCAAGACATCGCCGTCAAAGCCATCGAAGGCTCGGCGGGGATCAAAGCGCCAGCCTATTCCGCCTCGGCTTCCTCCGATCCCGTCCGCCGCGCCGCGATGGGAGGCGGAGAGGGGTAATTAGCGTAAATTGCCTTGATGGGATTGACTTAATCAAGAGATTTCCGCTTTTCAAGGTCTGACCCCTGAGGCTCTGAGGCTGAGGCTCCTGAGGCTCATCCGGCGCTGAAATGAATTATCAAGAACGTTCTATGATTGCATAATTGAGGCCGAAGCCCAAGGGCGCGATGATTCCTCAGTTTGGCATTTCCTGACGACATGGCGCCATCCTACCGACGACGAAACGCAGTCCCATAGGGGTCGCTTATTCTCCGGTAACGTCGGGCTCTGGAATGCGTACCCACTGGTTGCGGCTCGTCAGCTCCGGGCAGAACTTGAAATATCGCCCTGCCGCGGCTTTTGCAAGTTTCACCTCGATCTGCGCGGGATCATCTTGCGACGCAGGGATTTCACCCGCCGCAACCGCCTGGCCCCAATCCTGGCCGTCGCTGCTGAGAAATATCTCATAGCGCGCAACCGCCTGGTTGTCCGGCGGCCCAAGAGGATTCGCGGTATATGTGATGATGAAACCTTTCGTCATCACCATTTCACCCATATCAAAGACGGCAGACTGGAGCGAGGGATTCTTGTTTTGTTTTGTTGTAGCGTTCCAGCCTATGCCGGATTTGGCATCGAATAATACTTTATCGCGAGTAACAATCGGTGGCTTGTTTGTATCAACCACATTCCATTTGGCCTTGGATATTCCAAAGCGCATCGTTCGGACAGGTCCCATTTGCGTGCTGTCTGCGGAGCATGCCCGCGCGCGCATGATGCCCCCGCGCGGCAGAGGAACAGAGTCCCTGTAAATGGGCGATTTCGCGTCCGGCTCAGAGCCATCAAGCGTATAGCGTATCAAGGCGCTTCCCATCGAGGAAATGGACACGCCAACAAGCCAGCCTCGGGGAGGGCGAGTTATCCGAGGCAGGGGAAGATCCGGCGATTCCAGATAGAATCCTATTTCGGATATAGCGGGGCAGACATTTGGTGCGGGAACATAATACCCACCCGTGAGAAAACCATGATAGAATGTCACGCGAACGCGATCTGCGAATGTAACCAAATCACTCCTCATATAACGCCGTGCCCCTATGCTGGAACCGTTGTTGCATTGGATCCATCTGCCATAGCTGGTATGAGTTTGGCCATTCATCATGCGATGCTCGTTTTTTTTGTTCGCATCCCAAAATTCAGTAGTGTAATAGGATACACGTTGGCCGAGCGGCAGGAATTCGCGCAAGCAGACTACATTGAAGGCCACGGTTGTTCCGAAGTCGAATATGAGTTCGGAGCTAATTGCTGCTTCCTCCGGCATCCAATAAGTTGAAATATTGCCATCCACGATATTTTCAATTGCATAGCGGGAATCCCTGCCCCAGTAACTGTTTGTCGTTGCGACATCTTTCTTTCCCTCCAGTGACGGCCAAGAGATGGGACGTTTTCTGTCTTCATCGGTATAGGACTCATGGCGATGACTTATAGCCGTGATTTTGGCCCGGCGCGCCAGATTTGTAGCAAAAGTCCTGTCAAGCGTTTGGCGCATCTCATTGAGGCTGTTGAATATCCATTCATACGGGCGTCCCTGCCGGTCCAGCGCTATTTCCATGTTCCATGCCGCGCCTCGGCCAGCAGTGGCGTAATAAGCCCGCAATAATTGTCCAGTGACCTTTATTTCATATTCTTTTGCGTGTGCGGAGTACGGGCTTACAAATTGGGAAAGCGGCGTTTGGAATTCAGCTGGTATCCACTGTGAGCCACCACGATCTCCTCGCGGCAATTTTTCATCCGCTTCGTTGCTACTGATCTTGCCAGAGATCAGTTGTTTGATATTTATCGTGGCCCAGTGATCCGACCCATTGGAATTATTGGGAGCGCGTCCGGCCAATCGCAAGTCCGGTCCGAAACGATCCATGATACAGGCGCCAGGCTGCATTTCCCGAATCTGATTCAGAACGCTGTCTGTGCAGCGGCCATCGAAGGACAAGACTTCTGTCTCAAATAAGTCGCCATAGTTTCCAAGCAACTCGCTTAGCAAATCGCGGAATTGCACGAATTTTTTGGGATCTTTCGAGCCGTTATGCCGATTGTTCCACAGCGACAGATGAATTCCAAATTTCAGTCCCCGCCGCCGGCATGAATCCGCCATCTCGCGGACCAAATCGCCTTTGCCATCGTGCCAAGGGCTATTTTTGACTGAGCGATCCGTGTATCGGGACGGCCACCAGCAAAATCCGTCTGGCTCCTGGCAGCTCAAAATCAAGCCTTTCATGCCAATGGCTTTGGCTGTGCTGGTGATTTGATCTGCATCGAACGCTGAGGGATTGTAGCTGTTAAGTGGGCGAATCTTTTTTTCATGGAAAGCGTGCGGCTCATTAATCTCTTCCGGATCCCTGAATCTGACAAATCCATAAAAATCCATCTCATGCCATCGCAGTTGACATTCAGACGGGGTGGCGCCAAACGGCGCCGGCGGCTCGGCTGAATGCACAGGTACAAATCGCAATAAAGCCAGACAGACGCCAATCCCAATGCAAAACTTGCTGCATGTGATTCTTTTGCGATCTCCGGTTTCCGGCTCAATGGTGACCATGACTTGGGCTCCGTGAGAATCTTCTCCTGAATTATAATATATCCTTCAGGAACTTGCCGGTATGCGATTCGGCGCGCTTGGCGATGAGTTCGGGCGCGCCTTGGGCGATGATGCGGCCGCCTTCGTCGCCGCCTTCCGGTCCCAAGTCAATGATCCAGTCGGCGGTTTTGATTACGTCGAGGTTGTGTTCGATGACGATGACCGAGGAGCCTTCGTCCACGAGGCGATTCAACACGGCGAGCAGGTGCTTCACGTCCTCGAAGTGCAGGCCGGTCGTGGGTTCGTCGAGGAGATAGACGGTCTTGCCGGTGTTGCGCTTGGAGAGCTCGCGGGAGAGTTTGATGCGCTGCGCTTCGCCGCCGGAGAGCGTTGTGGCTTGTTGTCCGAGGTGGATGTAGCCCAGGCCGACGTCATTCAGGGTTTGCAGTTTGTCGCGGACGGCGGGGATCGCCTTGAAGAAGTCAAGCGCCTCCTCGACCGTCATTTCGAGCGCGTCGGCGATGTTGCGTCCGCGATACGCCACCTCCAAGGTTTCGCGGTTGAAGCGGCGCCCCTTGCAGACGTCGCACGTCACATACACATCGGGCAGGAAGTGCATCTCGATCTTCATGACGCCATCGCCCTTGCACGCCTCGCAGCGGCCGCCTTTTACGTTGAACGAAAAGCGTCCGGCTTTGTATCCGCGCGCGCGCGCCTCGGGCAGTTGCGAGTAAAGGTCGCGAATCAGCGAGAAGAGGCCGATATAGGTGGCGGGATTCGAGCGCGGCGTGCGCCCGATGGGCGAATGGTCCACGTCAATCACCTTGTCAATCCATGCAAGCCCTTCGAGGCTCTTGTGCTTGCCAGGCTTGGCCGTGGCGCCATAAATCTCCTGCGCGAGGCGGCGGAAGAAGATGTCGTTGACGAGCGTGGATTTGCCCGAGCCGCTGACGCCGGTAACGCACGTGAAAACGCCGAGCGGAAATTCGACGTCAATGTTTTTGAGGTTGTGCTCGGTGGCGCCGCGCACGATGAGCGACTTGCCCGGCATGATCGGGCGGCGCTTTTTCGGTACGGGGATCGAATCCTTGCCCGCGAGATAGCGACCCGTGATCGAGGCTTCGCATTTGACGATCTCTTGCGGCGTCCCGGCGAAAACCACTTCGCCGCCGAGCCGCCCGGCGCCCGGCCCAAGGTCCACGATATAATCGGCCTGGCGCATGGTCGCCTCGTCGTGCTCGACAACGATGACCGTGTTGCCGAGGTCGCGCAACGCCTCGAGCGTTTCGAGCAGACGGTGGTTATCGCGCTGATGCAGCCCGATCGAAGGCTCATCGAGAATATAGAGCACGCCCGTCAGGCGCGAGCCGATCTGAGTGGCAAGGCGGATGCGCTGCCCTTCGCCGCCGGCCAGCGTGCCCGAGCGGCGTTCAAGCGTCAGATAGTTGAGGCCGACGTTTTCGAGGAACGACAGGCGCTCGCGGATTTCTTTGAGCGGCTGATAGGCGATGGTTTCTTCGCGCGGCGTCAGGCTGAGCGACTCGACGAACGCGCGCGCCTGGCTGACGGTCAGCGCGGTGAACT
>JAPLSP010000687.1 GCA_026398575.1 Candidatus Sumerlaeota bacterium
GCAATGTATGGGAATGGTGCCTGGACTGGCGAGACGTTTATAGCTCTGGGCCTCAGTCCAATCCTTGCGGCCCTGCGAAAGGCCCGGGCTACGTGATACGAGGCGGCAGCTTTAACGTCGGCGCATCGAGCTGCCGATCTACTTTCCGCGGAGGCGTCGTGCCCGAGATCACTGGCGCCTTCATCGGATTTCGCATTGTCCGGATCCGATAAACAGCAGAGTTTTCCCTGGGCAGCTTCATCCGCGAGGGAAAGTTGCATTTCGCTTGTCGGATTATGCGCTTGACAGGCTGCCAACCGCATAGATACTTCGTTTTTCGTTGCGCGCCGGGATGGCGGAACTGGCAGACGCGCGGGACTCAAAATCCCGTGGGGTAACACTCGTGAGGGTTCGACTCCCTCTCCCGGCACCACACGCGAAAAGGAATAAACGGGGAGTGGCGCAGTTGGCTAGCGTGCCAGCTTTGGGAGCTGGAAGTCGCGGGTTCAAGTCCCGCCTCCCCGACCAAGAATTCTGCAATCTCGCTTATCCCTCGGCGATAGCCTTTGGGGGCAGTCTGACGGAAATGGATACAAAAGCACGGCTCTCCGAACTGTCTCAAGGCTATCAGCACTCGGTTGTTCTCCTGACCGCAGTCAAAGCCGGAATATTCGCTTCGCTTGGCCTTCACGCGCGCAGCGCCGCGGAGGTCGCGGCGGATTTGCATTTGGATGCGCGCGCTTGCGAGATCGTCCTCCTGGCTCTGACCGCGGATGGCGTGCTGATCCAGGAAAAGCCAGGCCAATTCCGCATTCATCCCGATTTCGCTCCCGCGCTCCTGCCCGACAGCCCGGAGACGCAGGTAAGTATTCTCAAACATAATCATGCCTGCATGTTGCGTTGGGTGGAGCTGGAGACCGTTTTGAAAACAGGCCTTCCCGCGCCGGAGGGAGCGCGCGACCGCAGTGAACCGGAAATGCGCAACTTCATCTGTGGCATGGCGAATATATCGCGCGTGGCCAGCGTTGAAGTCGCCAAGGTTTTCGATTTTTCGCCTTACAGGCGCATGATTGATGTTGGCGGCGGTCCGGCGACCTCCTCTATCATCTTCGCGCGCAATTTCCCGAATCTCTCCTGCGTCGTCTTTGATCTGGAAAGTCCGCTCGGCATCGCGCGGGAGGAAATCGCGAAGGCGGGGATGGCGGATCGCATCTCGACGCGCGCCGGCGACTACTTCAAGGATGAACTCGGCGAAGGATTCGATCTGGCTTACGTCTCCAATATCATTCACAGCATGGGGCCGGATGAAACACTGATGCTCGCGCGAAAATGCCATCGCGCGCTGACGCCCGGCGGGACCATCATCATCAAGGAATTTTTCCTCGACGATTCGCGCGCCGCGCCTCCCCAAGCCGCCTTCTTCAGCGTCAACATGCTCACGGGAACCGAGAACGGCAAATCCTATACCGTCACGGAAACCCGGCAAATCCTTGCGGAAGCGAAATTCACCGATTTCCGTTCGATCCCGCTGGCGGCTGCGAGCGGCCTGTTGATCGCACGAAAAGCATAACCCAGGGCAAGCCGAGCTCAACCGGGATTCATAATTATTCTTAGTTTGACCAAAAAATTAATCTTATTATGACTTGGCCGCTTTTCATTTTAGCCTGCTTCAGCAGGCTCTTCTTTGCGCCCGCCTTCAGGCGGGGTGAAAGCAAAGGCGCTTTTTCACCAGCGCGCTTTAGCGCGGCTTCTCGAAATGCTTCAGCGGCAAATCCTCCGGTCCTTGCTCTTGCTAAAGCCTATCGAGAAGCCGTGCTAAAGCACGCTCGCAGTCAATGCTGCCTCAAGACACCCCTGCTAAAGCAGGGTGCAAAGAAGAGCCGGCTAAAGCCGGCTAATACAGTTGCCGCATCGCTGTATTAGCCGCTTTTTTGTTTTGGACAGCCATGAATCCGTCTCAGCTTGTCCCCCGGGTAATACAGCGAAAGGTCTTTCGAATAACGTCATGATTCGCGCCTCCGACGAAAAGCGTTTGCGCGTGCTGCATGTCTATAAAGACATCTATCCTCCCGTTGTCGGGGGCATAGAAAAGCACATCCATGACGTTTGCCTCGGGCTGCGCGATCAGTTTGATTTCACGATCATGGTCGCGTATAATGGCTGGCGCTGCCGCTGCAGCGATGTCGAAGGAATTCCACTGCTCAAGGTAGGGACGTTCGGGCGGTTTTTTTCGGCGCCGATCAGCCCGGCCTTTCCCTGGCGCCTCTGGCTTCAGGCGCGGCGGCACGATGTGATCCACTATCACACGCCCAATCCCACCGCCGAAATTTCGCATTTGCTGGTCCGCCCCCGCGCGCCCGCCGTCGTTACCTATCACAGCGACGTTGTGCGCCAGGCATGGGCGATGAAGTTCTATGGGCTTTTCTTTCGCGCGTTTTTGCGGCGGATGAGAATGATCCTGCCGACCAGCCCGCGCTATATGGAGTTTTCGCCATTCTTACGCGAGTTCCGCCCGCGCTGCCGCGTGATCCCGCTCGGCATAGACACTGCGGCCTATAAGGAAACGCCGGCGATGCAGGCGGCGGCCCGGCGGATTCGCGCGCAGTATGGCAATGTCGCGCTCGTTGGATTTGTGGGAAAATTGCGCGCCTATAAGGGGCTGGAATATCTGATTGACGCGATGACGGACGTCGAGCCGCACGAGGCCAAATGCCTGATCATCGGCGACGGCCCGATGCGCAAGAGCCTCGAGGCGCAGGTGCGGCAACGCGGCATCGAACGCCGTGTGCAGTTCCTGGGCGAAGTTCCCGACGAGGAAATCCCGGCGCTGTTGCACGCCATTGATGTATTTTGCCTGCCGAGCTATCTGCGCAGCGAGGCTTTCGGACTGGCGCAGGTCGAGGCGATGGCCTGCGGCACGCCCGTCGTTTCGTGCAACATCGAGACAGGGGTTCCCTGGGTGAATCAGGATCGCGAAACAGGAATCGTCGCAGGCCCGATGTCACCCGATTCGCTGGTGCGCGCGCTGAACGAGATCCTGGGCGATCCCATGCTGAAGCGCAAGCTGGGCGAAGGGGCGCGCGAGCGGGCCACACACGAGTTCGACCGCGCGCGAATGCTGCGGCGCATCGCCGAGGTTTATCGCGAGGTAGCCAGACCAAGGCCCTAGCCTGGATTTCTCACCAAGATCAGCCCGCTCTCTGTAATAGCTCAGATGCAAACGATGTTCCGTGATGCCCTGAAAGGGCAAAAAGAAAACAGCCCAGGGCAACGCCCTGGGAACAGAGCGCAGAAATTTCAGAAAGCCCTGAAAAGGGCGAAAGAAGCAAGCCATTGCCTTTCCTCACTATCTCTTCCGCCCATACAGGGCTTGATAGAAATGGGGATTGGCTGTTCCCAGGGCGTTGCCCTGGGCTGTTTTCTTTCGGCCCTTTCAGGGCATTTGTGGTGAGAAATGCGGGCTAGCGCCTACGGCCCCAAAGCTGAAAAAACATTGAACCCGTTGCCATGCTGATCAAATATAGCGCCATAAGATGAAGCGGGAAAAAGAGCAGGCTGATTCAGTGTTTAGGAGTTAAATGATGAAACGAGAATTCAGCGTTGTCATAGAGAAAGACGAAGACGGCTATTTTGTGGCTTCCGTCCCAGAGCTCAAAGGATGTCACACTCAAGCTCGATCTCTGGATACATTGATGAAACGGGTTAAAGAAGCAATCGAGTTGTGTTTGGAAGTTGAAGAAGAAGACGCCATTGCTTGCTCCAGTACTTCTGGCGTCTGATGCCATCCTTTCTATCAACACGCCCATGAGCGATCCAAATTCGCGATTATCTCTTCCCATCGCCGGCGGCGCCGTGGCGGGGTGGTTGATTTGCCTGCTGCTGAGTTTCGCGCTTCCTTTCCTCTTCCTTCTCCTGGCGGGCATGGCTGTAAGAAATGCAGTCACCGAAAGCAGCCGGCGCGCCAAGGCATTCACTTATTCCATCGCGCTGGGATGCCTGGCGCGGTTGCTGATCGTATGGCTCGCGTTGTTCGCCGTATGGTCGAACGCTCCCTGCCGCCGCCTTGCGGCAAAAATGGCGCAGAGCAATTATGCGGTGCTGTTCTGGGGGCATGAGATGGGAACGCTGCGGGGACTGATAAAGGCGGACACGGAGCAATATGGACCGACACAGACGGGCACGGACCGGCACGGACCGAAATGGACTGACTTCAATTCATCCTGTCTTCAATATATCCTGTCTTCAATCCATCCTGTCCCCAATCCATCCTGTCTAAAATCCATCCTTGCTAAAACTCAATCATCGCTTTCAGTACCCCATCCCGATAATCGGCCACGAGATCGAACGCCTCTTTCGTCTGGTCGAACGAGAAGCGATGGGTGATGAAGGGATCAACGACGATGGCGCCTGAGTCAATCAGGTCGAGGGCGGCTTGGACGCAATGGACTTGGCGCCGGACGTTCTGAATGCAGAGTTCCTTGCGGCGCATGTCGTCAATCCCAAAACTGACGCGGTCCACTTCCGGAATGCCGACGACCATGAGTTTGCCGCCGGGCTTGACCAGCTTGACGGCCTGGTCGAGCGCGTCTTGCTGGCCGCAGCACTCGAAAACCACATCCAACTGCAACGGCTCGCATTCGGCGACGGCGGCGATCACGTCTTCTTCGGCGGGATTGCCCGCCCATGCGGCGCCCATCCGGCGCGCCAATTCCAAGCGTTCCGGAATTTTATCCGTCACATAAACCGCCGCTGCGCCCTCATGCAGCGCGGGCAGCATCACGCTCATGCCAATAGGCCCCGCGCCCAGAATCCCGACCTTGGCGCCTTGCATTGGAATCGAACGCTTGACCGCATAGACTCCGATCGCCAGCGGCTCGGAAAGCGCCGCCTGGTCCAGCGTCATTTCGTCCCGGATCGCGAAGCAGCATTCCTGCGGCATGATGATATATTCCGCGAGGCACCCTTCGGCCTGGCCCGGACATCCCAGGAAACGCAGCTTGCGGCAGGTGTGCGGACGGCCGCTCTGGCATTGATCGCATTGCCAGCAGGACATGGCCGGCTCGATGGCGATGTGGTCGCCGGGCTTGACGCGCTCGACGGCGGCGCCCACCTGTTCGACGACACCCGCTCCCTCATGCCCAACCGCAAAGGGATAATGTGCAACCTGCGAACCGATCCGGCCGGTTGTGTAGTAGTGAACGTCCGATCCGCACACCCCCACCCGCTTCATTTGGATCAGCACGTCCGTATCGCGTTCGATCTTCGGCTCCGGCGCCCGTCTCATCTCCATCTGCCGGATTCCCATCAGGACCATTTTTTTCATCGGCGACGCCCCTTGAATATCATTCGATGAAGGTTGACGTTTCCGGCGCGGCGAATGCAAGGGGGAAAAGAAGCAACCGCTAATGAACACCAATGAACACTAATAAAGACGCTGCATCAGCATTCATGTATTAAGGTGGCGACAGGATTTCCGCTCCAGGCGCGCAGGAGGTTAATGCCATTTGAATAAGCGCCAGCATTGGGAGTGTGGTTGCTTGCTGCCGCTTTTTGCTACGCGGAAAATGCAGAATAATCGTAGCAAAAGCGGCAGCAAGCAACCGCACTCCAAATGCTGGCGCTCGATTTTTGCCGCATTAACCACAGCCAAGATACTCAAATTGGCTTGAACAAAAGGAAATGGCAAACCCAAAAGGCTCGGAATCCTCTTTACAGGATAATTTTATAGGATAGAATCTTTTTCGGTTCCGGCGTGAGGGGAAACAAATCGAAATTGGTTTTTTTCCTTCGCGCCAAAGGTCGGGGGCGACATGGTTTCGACGGGGACCGGCAAGGTGGGGGCAGCAGGCCGAGGTCCGTTCCATCCACCTCGTTAAACCGGTGGGACAACGCTTAAGTGCGGAACAACCTCTCGCACTGGCCGCCTAACTTAGTTAGGTAGCCCGTCTGACCGCGATTCTCCGGTGATTGCGGACCCAGGCGTCATCACAGCCGGACGCTCGCGAGGTTTCCGTCTGAGGCTTCGCGCTAAGATTCTCAGGCTAGCTGAAGCGCCGCAGCCCGTCTTTCGGCGCGCGCAAAGGCGAAACAGGCGGATCGCTTTCGGGCGAGGCCGCCATAAATGGAAAGACTAAGCTTGTAGACACCTCCCCCAAGCGATCTTCGGACGTGGGTTCAATTCCCACCGCCTCCACCACGTTTGTAGTTCCAATGTTCGTAGTTCCAACTTTAGTTGGCGCTCGTAGTTCCAACGTTTGTAGTTCCAACTTTAGTTGGCGCTCGTATTTCCAACTTCAGTTGGGACGGGCGCCCCTCAACCCGTCATCTTCCCGCACTCCTCCAATTGCCTGGCCAGCTCATCGCTCTCGATAACCGGCGGCAAGCAGACTCCATCGTAACACACATAAGCCGCCGGCTGTCCGCCGATCAATCCGCGCTGTTGCAGCAGCGGAATCCGCGCGCGCAGCGTTTCAGCATCCGGCGAGGCAGGATCGCACCAGACGGCCTCATGTCCCGGAAGAAAATGCCCGTTGATTTCGCCCAGTATTTGCTGAATGACGGGGGAGTCCGCGGGTCCAATGAGCGCGATCTCCCGCGGCGGGCGCAGCAGGTAATCGCAGGCAGCCAGAATCAGATTCATATAAGCGCGCGGCGGCTGAACCATCGGCTCGGAATGGCAGGCGATCGTTCGTTCTGCTTTATCGAAAAACGCTTTCCTTTTATATAGCATGACAAAAGCTTATCTCCTTTTGGGGGTTTCGCCTCAGATAAGTTGAAGCAGGCGCTGGGGCATTTCCGATAAAATTCGATTGAGAGTCGGGGAAAAACCCGTATTCTATCGCCCGCACGGCGCATGCATATCGCCGCTGGCCACGTCCAATGCGGGCAAAGCGGCCAAAGCAGCGTCGCAATGAAATTAAAATTGGTTCTTATCATCAGAAAACAAACTTAAAGGAGATAGACAAAATGGGCAACAAACAAAGCAGTATCATGGATCGCTTCCGGCTGGATGGAAAAACAGCGCTGATAACCGGCGGCGGCGGCGTGCTCGGCGCCACATTCTCCCGGGCGCTGGCCGAAGCCGGCGCGATGGTGTGGGTGACGGATTTGTTCGAGGATCGCGCCCAGGCGTGCGCCGAGGAACTGAAGAAAGAAGGAATGAAGGCCGATTCCATGAAGCTCGACGTCCTCAACCGCGACTCGCTCGAAGCGGCCGCGGCCAAGACCGGCCCGCTCGACATTCTGCTCAATGGCGCGGGCGGCAATATGAAGGCCGCCACGACCTCGCCGGAGAATCCTTTTTTCTCCCTGCCGATGGACGCGATGGAAAAAGTCATCAGCCTGAATCTCTTCGGCGGCGCGCTGCTGCCCTCGCAGGTTTTCGGCAAATACATGAAGGACAAGAAGGAAGGCGCGGTGATCCTGAATGTTTCTTCGATGAACGCCCTGCGTCCGCTCACGCGCATTCCAGGCTATTCGGCGGCCAAGGCGGCGGTCAGCAATTTCACACAATGGCTCGCCGTGCATCTGGCGCAGGAATACAACCCCAAACTGCGCGTCAACGCCATCGCCCCCGGCTTCTTCCTGACCGAACAGAACCGCTTCCTCCTGACGGACCAGGCCACCGGCGAACTGACGGCGCGCGGCAAGACGATCATGGCGCACACGCCGGCCGGACGCTTCGGCGAGCCGAACGACTTGGCTGGCACGACGCTGTGGCTGTGCTCGGACGCCGCGGCGTTCGTGACGGGCATTGTTGTGCCGGTGGACGGCGGATTCTCGGCGTTTAGCGGGGTGTGATGATTGCGAATTGCAGGTTGCGGGTTGTGAATTACAGACTGCCCATGCGAACGGCAGCTTTATAATTCCCGATTGCGAATAAGGATTGCGAATCGGGAGGAAGGAAACGAGGATCACTGTTATCAGGAGGCATCACCCATGACTATCGCCATTAAACAGATGAAAACGGTCCCTCCCAGCGGCGTCCTGGAAATCCGCGCTCCTCAAATCACCCCAGGCGATCAGGCGGAAGTGATTGTGCTATTGGATAAGACGGAATCCGAGTCTGCTCCGCATGAGAAAATGATGCATCTTGGAGATTTGATTGATTCCGGCATATGCGGTATGTGGGCGGACCGAACTGACATAACCGATAGCCTGGAATTTGCACAGCAATTACGCCGCAAAGCCGAACGCCGCGGAGGCGCCCACGATGATCCTGATTGATTCGGACGTAGCTATTGACATCATGCGCGGATTTGCGCCGGCGCTTGAGTGGCTGAAAAGCTCCCGTCATGAGCTGGCCGGCATCCCCGGTCTTGTTATGATGGAGATGATAAACGGCTGCCGGAACCAGGACGAACTTGACCGTCTTCACAAAGCTTTTCGCGGCTACCGCCTGTATTGGCCTAACGATTTTGACTGCAAGCGAGCTCTGATAGATTTTCAGAAGCTCTACCTTAGTCAGAGCTTAGGCTTGCTGGATTCCTTGATCGCTGAAACGGCTATAGGTATTGGCGCCTCTCTCGCGAGTTACAATATCAGGCATTTTTGCATGCTTAAAGATCTTACTTTGATTCAGCCTTATACGCGATGAGAACCACTCAAAACTTAAAGGAATCATGTCATGCCCAACCCCGCCCAACCTCTCATTGACCTGAAGCCGACGAAGGAATTCTTCATTGGGATTGACTCGGACGGATGCGCGTTCGATTCGATGGAGATCAAGCACAAGGAGTGCTTCATTCCGGCGTTCATCAAGTACTTCGGACTCCAGGCCATCGCCAAGTACGCGCGCGAGGCCGCCGAATTCTCGAACCTGTACTCGATGGGGCGCGGCGCCAATCGCTTCCCGGCATACCTGCTGGCGCTGGATTTGGCGGCGCAGCGCGCCGAGGTCAAAAAGCGCAAGTTTGAGGTGCCGAAAATGCCGGCGCTGCGCGAGTGGATCGCGCATGAGCCCAAGCCCGGCAACCCGTCGCTGGAAAACGCGATCAAGGCCGCTTCGGGCGAAACGCAGGCCGAGTTGCAGCGCGTGCTGGACTGGAGCAATTCGGTCAACAAGGCCATCAGCAAGATGGTCCATGACGTGCCGCCGTTTCCTTTCGTGCGGGAATGCCTGGAAAAAGCCGCGCCCAAGGCCGATATGATCGTCGTCTCGGCGACGCCCGGCGAAGCGCTCGAACGCGAATGGGCCGAGCATGACCTGGCGAAATACGTCGCGGTGATCGCCGGGCAGGAGATGGGCAAAAAAGCCGAGCACTTGAAACTAGCGGCGGGCGGGAAGTATGCGCCGGAAAAAATCCTGATGATCGGCGATGCGCCCGGCGACATGAAGGCGGCCTGCGCCAACAACGCGCTTTTCTTTCCAGTCAATCCCGGCGCGGAGGATGAATCCTGGGAACGCCTGCTGAATGAAGCGATGGACAAGTTCTTCGCGGGAACCTACAAAGGCGCTTATGAGGATAAGCTGATCAAGGATTTCATGGCGCTTCTGCCGGAAAAGCCGAC
>JAPLSP010000449.1 GCA_026398575.1 Candidatus Sumerlaeota bacterium
TTACTCCAAAAGCTGGCGCCGCTCCTATCCGCATGAATCAACTCTTCCTGCATGGGAATTTGCGATAAATTTATGTGATCGCAATTTCGAACATGAGTACTTATGCGAAACGCGTCCCATCCGGCGTCCGGAGCCCAGCAATGGAATCTGGGACGCGGCAAGCGCCAGGATAGCCCCAAGTCCCGTCCAGCGTCCGGGACCTACCCTTGGCGGACTATCTTGTTGACCCGGCGGGGTTTTTGAGGTTCAATTTTTTTGTTTCGCGGCAAGAACCGCGCGGATAGGTGGCCGAGTGGTTTAAGGCGCTGGTCTTGAAAACCAGTGAGTGAAAGCTCCGGGGGTTCGAATCCCTCCCTATCCGCCATTTTTATTGCGACAAGGACTCGCCAGCAGGGATGCTGGCGCTCCCAGTTCGAATCCCTCCCTATCCGCCATTTTTATTGCGGCGGGAGATTGCGGGGCGCCGCCGGCGGAGGACCGGGTGAGACAGGCTGTGGCGGATTGGCAGGAATCGGTTGTGACAGATCGATTGGGAATGCCCCCGGCTGAGCCCATGCGCCGATCGGCTGCATCTCTCCGCAGTCCAGACATCGGGTTGCGCCAAACTGGGTTCCGCAATACGGACAGACGGCAAACGACGCAAACGTGTCGAAAGGCGTTTTACATTTTCCGCAAACCCAGAAGGCGCCGATGGGCGGTGACGCATGGCACGACGGACAGGCGAATTCCCTGCGGCGCGGCATGCGATCGGCGCGCAGCATCGCCTGCGCCTGCATCAAGCCTCCCCAGCAGTTCAGGACGATAAACACGGATATGATGATAAACCAGATGGAGGAAATATAAAGCGCCAGCGCAAACAACACGGCGACGCCCATGAAGCCGATGATGCTTGCGACCATCAGGCTGCGGGCGCGCCCCAGAAAGAACCAGAGCAATGAGCGGAGAATCTGTCCTCCATCGAGCGGATAAACCGGCATCAGGTTAAAGACCAGCAGGGCGCAATTGATGAACCAGATGGTTTGGACCAGCTTCTGAGCGTCGGACAGCGGATGCGACCAGTCAAGCGACTGGCTGGCCACCCCCAGGATGGTCAGGATCGGGAAGAGCGCCACATTCACCAGCGGCCCGGCCGCAATACTCCACAGCATGGCGCCGGGGCGTTGCGGCGGGTTCACATACGCCACGCCGCCCAGCGGCCAGAGCACGATCTGATCCGCCGTTCCCCCCACCTGCCGGCAGGCCAGCGAATGGCCGAATTCATGCATCAACACAATCAAGAACAGCGATAGATACTCCAGCGCGTTCCAGGCCAGCGAGGAATAGCCTTTGGCCCGATGGGTGATTTCGATCGCCGCAATGATAAACCAGGACCAATGCATGTACACATTGACCCCTGCATATTTAAACAGGCGAATAGAACCTTGGCTGCTTGGCGTCATGCGCAATTGCTACATCATTTGGGCGCTTGGCGACAAGGTGTTTTTAGCGAACCAGCCAGGTCTGCCCCGGCGCGGAGGAGGAGGTGGAAGGATTGAACAGCTCGATTTCCCAGATTCGGGAAATGCTGGAGGGAGTGGAGGTCACCACCAATCGCAACCCCTTTGTCAGGACGGGCGCGAAGCGGGCGCGCCATTCATAGTTGGTGTTTCCCGCGCATTGCGTACCCGGGATTGAAACCCAAACGGCGCCATCCAGGTATTGGAGTTCGAAATCCGAGATCGGGCTTGTTACTGTATTGGCGTTGGTATAGCCCGAAATGATGCGCGCCGCGGAAATCGTCTGCGGGGCGCCCCATGAAAACGTGATGACATGCGGCAGAACTGTGTCGCTCAGCCAGCGTTGGCTGTTGTCGGAAAGATCGCGCAGGCCGTCGTTGAGGCTGCTCGCGGTTTGGCTGGTGTTATAACTGCCCGAAACGGCGATCGTGGCCGCTTGCGCCAGATTGGGCCCTGGATGCGCGCGCCAGGCGGGCGTCCGGTCGGGCCCGGCGCCAAATTCCATGAACAGCTTGAGATCGGACAGGTGTTGAGCATAGACGTCCCGAGGCTCGGCGCCCTGCTCCCGGCATACGACGGCGGCCAGACCGACGATTTCGCCCATCATCCCCGTGGTGCGCATGACGCGCACGGTACCCAGCGCGTCCTGCTTGACGCTGATATGCCGTCCGGCCATGAAAAGATTCGGGACCGTGCGCGAATAGAGACAACGGTATGGAATCCAATAGGGCCGCGGATAGGCGGTATGCAGGTCTTTGGAGATAAAGGGATCGCTCTCGAATCCGGCCACATAACTGGGATGCGGGATGTGAAAGTCTATGTCCCAGCTGGTTGGCACGGCGCCGTCGCTGTAAACGACGCTGTTCATCAGATCGTTTCGCGTCAGAACCAGTTCTCCCATTAGGCGGCGCGATTCGCGCTTGCCCGCGATGTAGGCGGCCCAGGAGAGTTTGTGTTTGGGAAAGCGATGATCCACATTTTTTAGCCGGTCCCAGGCGCCGTACATCGCGAGCAAATTCCAGTCGCGGATGTGCTCGCTCATTACGATGGGGTCGTAAAAGAAACCGCTTTCCCAAAACCACTTGCCCAGTTGCGCCATATCGCCGTTGCTGCCGGGAAAGGGCTTGGCGGTCAGGTTCAGCGCCCACGGGCAGCTCGGAAACGTCGCGGTCGTTCCGGTATCGGCCATCAACCACATATTGCTCGGGCCCATGTGGCCGGTGGCGGTTGTCATCTCATAGTCCGCGCCCGCCAGAAATCCGAGGCATGCGTCTCCCGTGCAATCGGCGAAGAGCGGCGCGTCGAACCGCAGCCGCCGGCCGGTCAGGACATTTTGCGCGATGACGGACTGAATGCGGGCGCCGTTCATCCGCACTTCGTTCGCGCGATAATTCATGAAAGGCGTTAATTTTTTCTCGGGCTGAACCACGGCCCATTTCAGGTTGTCATCATACTGGCTGGCGGGGCCGGGGCAGACGGTGGGGTATTGATTCATCTCCATGAGCACGCTCCCGATCCTGGGATAGGGAACGTAGTTCGTGCTGCCGCCCAGCCAGACCCGCACCTCCGAGCTGTTGTTGCCGCCGACCACGGGCCGGTCCTGGATCAGCGCCACGCGCAATCCCCAGCGCGCGGCGGAAAGGCTGGCGCACGTCCCCGCCATTCCGCCGCCCACGACAACCATGTCGTATGCGCCGGCGAATTCAGGCTCATCGGGCAGGCCCAGCGTCGCGCGCCGGTAGGCCGTCATCGTTGTGCCTTCGTTGGAGGGAGCGGATGGATTCACCGTGAAGGCGATGGCGTCGCAGCGGCCTTCGAATCCCGTCAGATCATGCAACGCAAGCGATACCTGCGGATCGGCGATGGCGATGGCGCCCCCATCCTGCCAATGCCAATTGGCGTCTTCGGTCCCGAAGACCGTCGCGAGCGCAACGCCGTTGATGATAACCTGGAATTGTCCGGGAGCGTTTGCGCCGGCATTGGCCCAATCGCGCGTGCGAACCCAGACGTGATAATCGCCCGCGGCGGGGAAGGTCAGGCTCGTTGTGGCGTCGGCGACCGGCGCGCCCAATCCATGGGCCAATAGATATGGCGATCCCATCTGATCCATGAACTGCTGATCCACCACCCAGCCGCCCGGATTCTGAAAGCTCTCAGCCTCGACCAAAACATCCTGGCTCAAAGACGGGAAGGTAAAGAACAAAAAAAACAATATTGAAAGAAGCGCCAATCGCGCTTGACCGATCCTATTCATTGTCATCGCCAATCCACTCAGATAATTTCTTCGATCATGATTTTTTGTTTTTCTTACGTCCCTTGCGTCTTTTGCATCCCCTGCATCATTAGCGATAACCGCCTACCCCTTGATCGCGCCGGCCATGATCCCGCGGATGAAGTGCTTTTGGAAAAGCAGGAAGGCGATGACGAGGGGCAGCGTCGTCATCAAGCCCAGCGCCATCACCTGGCCATAAGGGGTGCGGACTTCGCCCTGCATCAGATAAACCAGCAGCGGGAGCGTGTATTTATCTTCCGTGCGCAGGACGATGAAGGCCCACATCAGGTTGTTCCAGATATTCATCAGTTGGATGATCCCGAGCGCTGCAAAGGCCGGCGCCACGGTCGGGACCACCACGCGCCAGTAAATGCCGAACTCGCTGCAGCCGTCAATGCGCGCGGCGGCGATCAGGTCGTCGTGGACGTTGCTTTCGATGTACTGGCGCATCCAGAAGATGCCAAAGGCGCTGGCGATGCCCGGAATGATCATCGCCCAGTAGGTGTTGATCAGATGCAGATTGACGAGGATGACGTAGAGCGGAATCAGCGTGACCGCGCCGGGGATCATCATCGTGCCGATGACAAAGTAGAACAGGATGTTGCGCCCCGGCGCCTTGGGATATTTGGCGAAGGCGTATCCGGCCAGCGAACAGAAAAACAGCGCCAGCATGCAGTGCGCGACCGCGATGAAGGTGGAGTTGGCGAAGGCGCGGAAGAAGGGCGTCGTTTCGAAGACGGCTTTGAAGTTGCCCAGCACCCAGGGGTCCGGGATGAATTTCGGCGGCAGGCAAAAGATCTGATCCAGCGTCTTGAAGGAGTTGACGATCAGCCAATAAAACGGAACCAAAAACACTACCGACATCACCGCGAGCAGCGCATACGTCCCCCCTCGCGTCGCCGGCGCCGGAAGCTGAGTGTTGCCTTTGAATGGATTAAGCGACATGTTCGAGATTATCACCCTTGATCACGCAAAGTATTCCATCAATGCCTTCATCTGATGCTCTTCGGAACAGCGCCTAACAGCACTACGATATTGCGATTCCGCGCAAAACTCAAATCCCCCCGCTGCTTTTCATTTTCATTTTCAATTTTTCATTTCTCATTTTACATTTTACATTATGCTGCATATCTATTGGCTCTTTCTCCATCTCAACAGAACCAACGACATCAGGAACACCACCAGCGCCACTACGTATGCCGCGCTCGACGCATAGCCGAACCGGAAATCGGTGAAGGCTTTGTCAAACAGGTAAAGCCCGAAATTCGTGGTGGAACTACCCGGTCCGCCCGCCGTGAGCACGAAGACTTCATCGAACATATACACCGTGCCCAGCAGCGACATCACCGAGCAGAAAACAAACGTCGGCTTCAACAGCGGCAGCGTGATATAGCGAAGCCTTCCCCAGACTCCGGCGCCGTCAATCCGCGCCGCTTCATAATACTCCTCCGGAATGCCCTGCAAGCCCGCGAGCATCAATACCATGTTGTATCCCGTCCAGCGCCAGACGACCAGAATGGCGACGGAAATCTTCGACCAGTTCGGGCTGCCGAGCCACTTGATATTGGGGAAATGAATCCCCGCCAGGGCGCCAGCTTTTGCCAGCGCGTAGTTCAGCAAGCCTTTGTCCTCACTGTAGAGCAACCCGAACACAATGGCGATGACCACCATCGGCGTGACGCACGGCATGAAGAAGGCGGCGCGGAAAAAGCCGCGCGCCTTGAGCCACCCCTGATTGAGCATGACGGCGAACAGAAACGCGAGGATGAACATGGGCGGAATATAGAGCAGCCCGATGACCAGCGTATTCCAAAGCGATTTATAGAAAATGGCGTCGCGCAGGAGATCGCTGTAGTTGAGCAGCCCGACCCATTTGCGGTCGGTCAGTCCGTCCCATTCCACAAAACTCAGGTAGAGCGAGAACAGCAGCGGATAGAGTCCGAAGATGGCGAACAGAATGAAGAAAGGAGAAATAAATAAATAGAAGTGGCGATGGCGCCAGATGCGGTGGAAAAGGCTGTCTGTTTTTAGCTGGGGCATATCACAAGAGCTTTCGCGAAGTTGCGCGGACTCGCTGTTCTGATTTTTGTCGGACCCGTCGGACCAGTCTGACCCGTCGGACCGGTCTGACGCTGACTTGCACGAACTAACACAGACTGACACGGACCTTCACGGACTTTGCTATTTTTTGCTTTCTGGTTTCCTGCTGAGAGAATCCGGCGCGATCTCTCTCCGTAGCTTCCGGCATAGCATGTCTTCCATCGTACGCAAATAATCGCGCGTTGGGATGTCGTTGGCGGCCCAATCCGGCAGCGTCTGATCCAGATAGCGGACCGTTTCGAGCCAATCCTTGGTGCGATTCAATGGCGGAATTTTTTCGATGTCGGTCGCGAACAGGCGCCGCACTTTCTGTCCCCCATAGAAAGGATCGGGAGCATCGAAGAACGGGTCCTTGAACGTCGTCATCAAACAGGGGAACAGATCGAAGTTTTCGTATTGAAAGATTTGCATGCGATCCGTGCAGAGCGAGAATTGGATGAACTCCCACCCCGCTTCCCGGTCTTTGCCCTTGATCTGTTCGGGGATGACGAGCACCGAGCCACCATAGTTGCTGACGCGCAGTCCGCCGCGTTCGACCGCCGGCAGCCGGAAGACGCGCCAGGTCCCTTTCGTTGCGGGAGCATAGTCCTTGACCGATCCGCCGAACCAGACCGCAATGGGATACGTGGCCAGCGACTCGTCTTTGAAGCCGGCGATGTACTCGGGCGAGAACGGCGCGATCGGCGAGCAGATGCCGCTTTTGAGCATCTTGCGGATCAGTTCCAGAATGCGTTCGGACTCCGCCGAGTTGATCGCGACGCGTCCCGCGTCGTCGAAGATTTGGCCTTTGACCTGCTGCAGCATGATGACGTACATCATGCTCAATCCCCCGCGCTGGCCGAGACACAGCATCCGCGTCTGGCTGCCGGACTTTTCGACAATGGTTTTGCCGGCTTCGATATACTCGTCCCACGTCTCGATCGCGTCGGGGTTGACGCCGTATCTCTCGAATACAGCCGGCTTATAAAAAACGGCGCATGGGCCGATGTCCCAGGGAATCGCATAAAGGCGCCCCTCGTACTGGCAGATGCTGGTGATGAAAGGGGGGAATGCGTCCTTGTACGGCGCGGCCTGATCGGTCAGGTCCGCCAGGCGCTTCGTGCGGCTGAATTGCGGCACGTCCACTTGTTCGAGTTGCGAGACGACCGGCGCCCCGACGCCTGCCGAGAGCGCCAGCAGAAACCGTTGCTTCATCCGGGCGCCGGTCTGGTTGATGAAGACCTCGATGTCCGGATGTTCTTTGCGAAACTCCGGAACGCACTTGGCCAGGCTGGCCGCGGCGATGTTCCAAGACCACACTTCGATCTTGCGCGCGGAGGTTGTGGCCGCGTCGCTCGCGGCAAAAGCCGCTCCCGCCGCCGCGCAGAAGGCGGATAGAAAAACGATTCGCAATGTCCCTATGCGCAGACTTGGCATTCTCACGCGACTCTGAGGGTCATGAGCCCCAATAATATAATACTGTCGGAACTGTAATCCGAGAGGGAACCCAGATGCCAGCGGATTTTTTTCAGCGTTTTTCCGATTGAACCATAATTGATTCTGTGGCTATATGGCGCCGCCTTATCGTGCCGGGGTGGGCGATGGAGTTGGAAACGGGCGCGATACCAATGATAAGGAGGCTTGCCATGAGAGGATCCGGCGGAACGGAAGGCGGTCTGGGCCTGTTTGCGATCGGCTTTGGCTTGTCGGCAGTGGCGATGTATGTTTTCCTGGATTCGGTACAAGTGACAACCGCGAATGGCGGGTTGATTACGGGGATGTTGCTTTCGGGCCGGGGACAAGCGGGGTGGTGGGAAACGACTTCGATGGGGATTATTTTTATCCCGTTCATTTTGGGGATCATCGCGCTGTTCTATGACGCGAAACAGAAATGGGCCTGGTGGCTGATGTATCTGGGCATCGGCGTGATCGTGGTCGAAATCCTCAGCCGCATCAATTTTCTTCTGAGGATGAAAACCACCCACCTGCTGATGATGATGCTCCTGTTCAGCGCAGGCGTTGGCTTGATGCTGCGCTCGTACCGCGATTCGAACGCCGGCAAACGCAAGGACAATGGCGCCAAAAACGGGGATAGCGCGAAGCCGGGCGAAGCGACGAAAGAAGGATAAAGTTTTTGACGAAATCGGGCTTTTCAGCCAAGTGCTCTGACTCATCAACTCAGTGATATATTTTTGCGTAGGGCGCCAGTGTAATGCGGTCGGAAGCGGCGCCAGCATTTGGAGTGC
>JAPLSP010000328.1 GCA_026398575.1 Candidatus Sumerlaeota bacterium
ACGGCCTACCATGCGGTGCCAATCTGGATAGATACTGTTTTTCATCGCCCAACAACAAAGGCCGTGTGCTTATAGAGCAGCTACACTGCGAGGCGCGCCCAAGACAAGAGGAGACCATCGGAATGAGACGAACGAGGTTCATCGTTGCGATTCTTGCATGCGCGGCATTGCTTATGCCTCTCGCGGCTTTGGCGCAACGGCCGACGGCGCCGGGAGCGAAAAGCACACCGGCGGGTAAGGCCGTCCCTGCCGCCGCCGCCGGCGCCAGCGCCTCTGCTGCTCCGGCCACCGGCGCCCCTTCGCAATGGAAGGCGCGCCGCGAAATCAAGGTTATGGGAAGCAAAGGCGGCCTGGCCACGGCCGCTTATGCGCGTTTCTGGACCATGAACCTGGCGCGCGAAAACGGCTCCGATATTTTCATCATGGACAAGCGCAACCAGCCCGTGAAATTCAAGATCATGGTCCATGCCCCCGGCGTCCCGACGATTGTCGCCTTCGATCCCACCGGGCGCGATCCAACGTTGTACGCTTATTTCGGAGGCGCCGCCGCCCCCACGCAAACGGATAAATGGGAACCGCAGTGCGGCCTCTTTCTCGAAACGCGCAAACTCGAAGGGCCGTTCCCGCATCAGATCAACCTGATCCAGCAGATCATCGCCCGCCATACGATGTCCTATGGCGGCGGCTTTCGAAGCCAGATCTATGACGGCATCAATCCCTTCGGTTCTTCGGATGGCTTCATCAGCATCTACACGGGATGGTTCAACCAGGCGCAGCCGGAAATATACCAGATCGCCACGGCCAGCAACGACAGTTCCTTCGTCCTGATTGATGGGAACATGGTCGTGAGTTGCCCGGAACGCAACGCCGCCGACCGCGGGCGGCACGGGCTGTTCATCAATTCCGTCAAGATCGAAAAAGGCCTCCATAAGCTTGAATACCTGCACGCCTGCGTCGGCGCCGCGCCCGTGATGATGCTGGCATGGGTCAAGCCCGGCACCGCGCGTGATTTGCAGCCTGTGCCGGAAAACTTTTTCACCCCCATCGTCGCGGCGGCGGCCGGCCCGCTGGAGCTTTCCGACGGCCTCTGCAACGCCGATTTCTTCTATGCGGTTTATCAGAGCCTGCGCCTGTACGATCCGCCCGTGAACTATATCGAGGGCAAATTTGCGCTGGCCAATGAGCCGTCGCCGTCCGAGGTCAAACAGATCGCGTGGGATTTTGGCGACGGCGTCGTATCGAAAGAAAACGCGACGGCCATCAATCATACTTTCATCGGGCCGGGGCGATATAGGATCAAAACGGCCATCGAACTCAAATCCGGCAAGACCAGCATGGCCGAGCAGACTATTCTGGTCACCGACCGCGATGATGTCGCCATCGAGCTGGCGCCCGCAAAAATCAAAACCGTGGCAAAGACGCTCGCCACGTATCCGTTCGAGGTCATGGACCCGGATAAAGTGCGCGGCGCGCTGCCTCTGCTGCGGGATGAATCGCTGTGGAAAGACTACGTCCGCGCGGGCGACGCGCTCATGAAATCGCCGAAATATCAGAATGACATAGACTGCGTGCGTAGCCAATACGAGGCGATCCGCGATGGGTTGCAGCAAAAAGACAAGGCGCGGCAGTTCCTTCAGGAAACGATCGCCCGCGCGGACGGCAAAAAAGACCTGCTCTGCCAGGTCTTGTATCTGCTGGCCGAATTCGACCGCCGATGGGCGCACGATGCGCTGCTGGCCCTGCAATCCATCAAGAAAATCGAAGCCGACAAGCAGGCCGCGATCGGCGTGAAACGATTCGCGTGGCAGTTGGCGGTCCTCAAGGGCGATTGCTATCGCGCCCTGGCCGATTACGACAAGGCCCTGGCGTCCTATCGCGAAGCCGAAAAAATCGAACCGCGCGGCGGCGCCACGGCCGCCCTGCGCCGCAGCTCCTTCGGCTTGACCGTCGAATCCTATCTCGACAGCAAAGAATACGACGCCGCCCAGGACATGCTCGTCCGCTGGGAAGAGGAGTTTCCAACCGAGAAGTTATATGGCTTGTCCTCATTCCTGTGGGCGAAATACTACCTGAAAACCAACCAACGCGAAGAAGCCGTCCTGACCCTCGAAACCCTCCACAAAGTCAACCCCGGCAGCTCCCTCAATCGCGGAGTCACCGATATGCTGGCGGATTTGCTCATGCAAGACAAAAAATGGGACAAAGCCCTCGAAGCCCTCCGCTCCCTCAAAGGCCACTACGACGATCCCCGATTCGACCGCTCAGTCCAAGACCGCATCGAGCAATGCGAAAAACAAAAAAGGAGTTGACCATGTCCGATCTCTCTCGCCGTAAGTTCCTCAAATGCTCCATGGCGGCCGGCGCCACGGTCTTGATCTGTGGTACCGCCGCAACGCCCCGCGTGTTCGGGGCCAATGACCGTCTCCGCATCGCAGTGGCAGGCGTCAATGGCCGCGGCGGCAGCCACATCAGCGGCTGGCTGGAACAACCCAATGTGGAAATCGCCTATCTCATTGACCCCGATCAAAAAGTGCTGGAGAGCAAATTGAAGGCCTTGGAAAAGAAGCTCGAAGGCAAATTTACCTGCAAAGGCCTGGCCGATGTCCGCAAGGCGCTCGAAGACAAGAACCTCGACGCCATCTCCATCGCCACCCCGAACCACTGGCACTCCCTAATGACAATATGGGCCGCCCAGGCCGGCAAGCATGTCTATGTCGAAAAACCCATGAGTCACGACATCGCCGAAGGCCGCGTGGCCTGGGAGGCGCAGAAGAAGTACAACGTGGTGGTCCAACACGGTACCCAACGCCGCAGCAGCGCGGCCAACGCGGGTCTGAACAAGGCCATTCACGACGGCAAGTTCGGCAAGCTGAAGATCTCCTACGGCTACGCCTGCAAACCGCGCAGCGGCATCGGCTTCAAAGAACTGTCCGATCCCCCGGCCAATTTGGACTGGAACCTCTGGCGCGGTCCGGCGGTCATTGAGAAATATCACGCCAACTTCGTGCATTACAACTGGCACTGGTTCTGGGTCTCCGGCAACGGCGAACTCAACAACCAGGGTACCCACCAGCTTGACATGGCGTTCTGGGCGCTCGATCCGAAGGTGACCCATCCTCTTCGCGCCATGGCCATCGGCGGCCGCTTCCAATGGAACGACCAGGGCGAAACCCCCAACACCCTCTTTGGCATCGCGGAGTATCCCAACGGCCAATACGTGCTGTTCAACGTCCGCAACGTGAACTACGAGGGCTACAAGCAGCAAGTCGAGAACGAATACTACTTCGAAGACGGCGGCAAAATTGCGGGGGGCAAATACTTCGCCAAGGGCAGCGTCAAGGCCGAAAAAATTTCGGTTCCGCCCGGCGAGGTGACGCCCGGGGACAACTGGGGCAGCTTCATCGCCGCCTGCCGCGCGGGCAAACCGGAAATGGCCAACGGCAACGCATCCGACGCGCATCACAGTTGCGCTCTCGGCCACGTCATCAACAACTCCTACCGGCTGGGCCAGAAGGCGCCTTTCAATGCCAAGGCCGGACGATTCGGCGACAACAAAGACGCCTACGAGCACTTCATGAAACTCCACGCCATCATGCGCGACGGCGTGGGCGTGCCGGAAGATGGGTCGGAGTACATCGTCGGCCCGTGGCTGACATTCGATCCCAAGACCGAGCGATTCACCGGCGAATTCGCCGCCGAGGCGAACAAGCTAGTGAAGAACGCCAACCGCCCAGGCTTCGAAGTCCCCGCGCTGGACAAGGTTTGACGCATCAGCCCGACAGATGCAGGCCTTGAGCGACAAGGAATCAAATCGAATCCGGCAAAACACCCGCACAGGCCGCCCGCGCGGGGATGAATTGCCGCCGCGCAGCGCAGCGGAGCAAGGCGCCATGTACTGCCCGCCCAAGCGGTAATTTCGGGGAAATTTCGGGGACAGGTTATTTAACTCTCGGATTCCACATGCCCGCGCTCTCGTCCCCGCAAGGGAATTGACTTCAGGCGGTTATTTCCCATTCTTGTCTGCGAATTCATTGTCCAGCACGCTGCCTGAACACAGATTTCATGCATCATCGCTTCAGGAAATGAAAAAATAAAAACTTAAAAGTGAAGGAACGAACCCAATTTTGGGCACGCAAACAGGCTGGGATTTTTTTCAGAGTTCGATTCACAAAGCGGGGGGCGGCAGGGCGCCGACGAAACGCCTAAGTACTCATATTCGTAAATACGAAATCATAAAACCATCGCGAGTACTCATGCCGGAAGAAAAAATTCATGCGGATAGGAGCGGCGCCAGCATTGTCTTCATCCCTTATATAAAAATACGTGATCGTAATTCTGAGTCAGAGCACTATGGCTACTTGGACGATGAAGCGCTTAGCTGAACGAGCGCTGCGCTTTTTGCTTCGAGCGGAAGGGTGAATTCATTGCCGTTCGGCTGGATTTTTTCGCCGGTGGGGATGGGGGTTGCGATGAAGGCGCTTTGGAATCCCAGGGCGGCGGCGTCAACGGTTATTCGCGCGTCAATGGGCTTGTCGTCGGGGTTGTAGGCGAGAAGGTAGGGTTTGTCGCTGCTGCCGAAGCGTTCGAGGCGCAGGTGGGCCGGGGTGATGCGGGCGTTTGTCACTGGCGCCCAGGGTTGTGAGGACAGCGGCGCCAAGAGCGGTTTACTGGCTTTCAGGGCTTTGGCGTCCGCGGCGAAAAGCGAGAAGCAACCTTGTCCCATCCAGGCGTCGGCGCGGCCTTGGGAAATTGGAACGCCGGCCAGGGCGCATTCATCGAGCCAGATGCTTTTGCCCCAAAAGGGCCATGCGGAAAAATCGGGGAAGGCGGCGTGGTATTTTTGCACGGCGGATCGCAGGCCCCATTCCGGATCGCAGCCATAGACCGCGAATTGAAACGGCGCGCTGCTGCGCGAAACATTTTTCGCCGGCGCCTCACTGCGGGAAGCGTCTTTCGCCGGCGCCTCTCCGGGCGCAGCGTCTTTTCCCTGCGCGGCGGGAATCACGCCGGGAGTCACGCCAGGAGTCACGCTGGGAATCAGATGAAGGTCCACGGCGGCATAATAGCGCCGCCAAACGGATGAGTAACCGAAGCGGCAGGCGATGGCCGCGCCGGGAGCGACGGCCAGACTCACCCCGGTTTTGCCCGGCAGCGCCATGGCAGAGCAGGGAAATGAGTCGTTGATCTTCTCGGCGGTCGAGCGGGCCTTCTGCGGGTCGAGCGTGATCGCGCGGTCGGAAAGATTCTGCCACCAGAGCCAGCGTCCCTCGGAAAGCGGCAGGATAAAGTAAACCGTCACCACGCGGTCTTTTCCCTTCGCGTCCGAAATGGTTCCCGCCACTTGCAGATAGTTTTCGCAGAATTCATAAGTCGCATCCAGCAGCAGTTCCTGCTTCGCGATCCACGCCCGATGCCTGATTTTGCCGCCTTGCTGGATGATTTCGCCCGTCGCCATCATCGGAGGGACATCCGCCTTTTTATCCCTGACGGCCAATCCCGTCAGCGCCCCGTTTGCCTCCGATTTTCCGAGGATGACTCCGTTGATGCCCAGAAAGGTCAGATCGCCCTTCCGGCCAAGCGCGAGCCGGGATTGTTCCGGACCGGAAATGATCGCCTCCGGCGTGCTGGCGACGCCTTTCAACTCCGTAGGGTTGAAGTTCATGCCATCAAAAGCCATGGCTTTGAGCGCATCGCCCAAAGAGGTTTCGGAAGTGCCATTGTCTGCGGCGACCTCGCGAGGGCGCAGGGGCGTTCCAACCTGCGTCCGGCCCAAGACCTCCATCCGCAGTTTTGCCGCGGCGGAGGACCGCGAATCCGCAGCGCTTGCGGCGGTCAGGGGCGGATCTTGTTGGGAGAAGGCGAAAGAGGCAATGGAAAGGACGCATCCAATCAACGTCACAATCAACGTCAGGATTTGGCGGCTGCGCATGAAATGAATGCGAAGGGATTTGGGCATGATTGTTTCGTTTCCTTGTCTGCTGGTTTGTGGCGTTTCAATCTGCGGAGTTTCCATCGCAAACTTAGACAATTTCCTTGCCGTTTGGTTCGCACGCAAACGCGATGATATGAGCCCGGCAGGAGCGAGACAAGGGAATTGCCGCGGTAGGGCAGGCAC
>JAPLSP010000669.1 GCA_026398575.1 Candidatus Sumerlaeota bacterium
CGACCGCGACGATCAGGATGACTGCAATGGGGGAGAGTTTCATTTGGACGCCTCCGTGCGCGAGAGTGGGAGGAGCGGCAATAAACTCGTCGCGCGCTCGTCTATGATGTATTTGGGCCCGAGGGCCGGCCAGACCTTCTCCATCGTTTCGAGGTAAAGGCGCTGGCGCGTGGCTTCGGGGGCTTTGAGGTATTCGGTCAGGACCATGTTGAAGCGCGCGGCGTCGCCCTGCGCCTTGTTCACGCGCTCGGTCGCGTAGCCTTCGGCCTCCTGCCGCTTCTGCAGCGCTTCGCCGCCCGCGCGCGGGATGGCCTGGTTATATTCGGCTCGCGCCTCGTTGATCAACCGCTCGCGTTCCTGCTGCGCCTGGTTGACTTCGCTGAAGGCGGCTTTGACCTCGTCGGGCGGGTTCACGTCTTGCAGAACCACTTGTTCGATGCGCAGGCCCATTTTGTATTCGTCCATCAATTTCTGCAGCCGCTCTTTGACCGCGTCGGCCACCGCCTGTCGTCCCACGGTCAGCACCTCGTCCACGGTGCGGTCGCCGACGACCTGGCGCATGGCGGATTCGGCGGCGTCGCGGAAAGTCTTGTCCGGATTGCGCACGGCGAAAAGGTATTGATAGGAATCGTGGATGCGATACTGCACGATCCATTCGACCGTTGCCATGTTCAGATCGCCCGTGACCATGAGCGACTCTTGAAGCAGACTGGGATTCATCTTGTGGTCCATGTACTGGCTCTGCACGCCGGCCTGGATGGTGCGGAAGCCGAATTCCTGTTTGAGCTGGCGGCGCACGGGCACGCGATAGACCTGGTCTATGCCCCAGGGAAGCTTGAAGTGCAGTCCGGGTTCGGCCAGCGTCGTCTTGCGTCCGAAGCGCAGCACCAGTCCCGTCTCCTCCTGCGCCACGGTGTAGAACGAACTCAGCGAGGTGATGCCGAGCAGGATGATCACCGCAGCGGCGACGGCGGTTCTTTTGGCCCTTCTGAGATTTTCAGCTCCCGCGGACGAGTCGTCGTTTCTTGCGAAGCTCATGGGCGGACCTCCTTGATTGGCGCAGGACGCAAAACTCAGGAAGCAAGGTGCAAGACGGGCATTTTGCGATGCGCGACTGAATATGCGATGCGCGGCTTATGACACGTAACACAGATGCGGAATGATAATATCAAGGCACAGCGGATGACAAGGCCCATTCCTGCGGTATACCGCCTGCGGGTGCAATCCAGAATTCCGGTCAAATTTCCCACTGATTGTCGGCACGCCACCACCGGGCCTTGTGCCGGTGGAGCGATGATTTTGCGCTAGAAAGGTACGCCCAGCTTATCCTCCGCCACCACCGGGCCTTGTGCCGGTGGAGCGATGATTATGTTGGCAGTGCGCGATTTTGGCCGACAATCATCGCTCCACTGGCACAAGGCCCAGTGGTGGCGACGGGAAAAAAGCGGTCACTACTAGCGTAAAATCATCGCTCCACCGGCACAAGGCCCGGTGGTGGCACGCAGACTCCGTCTGCGAAAATATCGCGCCATCCGCGTTATCCGAGTAATCCGAGGTTAAATTTCAACCACGGATTACACGGTCAATGCGGATGGCGGTGAAAGACAACTTGTTTTCGTTCGATGCATGTAAATGGCTTGCAGATTGTGCGATGGAGACGGAAGGGGTTGACGGAGGCGGGATGCGTGAACTATTTGTGGATTATGCGTTGCGGTTGTCAGACCGTCGCGCTGCCGTTCGTTTCTTTTATCCTGAGTGCGCTTATAACTATCATCAAACTATGAAAACACTTACTCGGCCTGCCGCGACCTCGCGCCGCGAGTTTCTGAAAAGCTCGGCTGCCATTGCCGGCACGCTCGCGCTTGGGCGGCTGGCCCATGCGCAGCCGGGCGCGACAACGATAACGAGCAGCGTTCCGCCGCGGAGCATTCATCCTTATCCGAATCAGGTGACGTGGGGCTCAGGCATATTGAGCCTCAGCCGCCGCGTGACCCTGGCAGTGGGGCGGGACACCGACGCCGGCGCCGTCGAGATGATGAAAGACACATGGAAGCGGTTTTCGCTCGGCGCGGTGGAACTGGCCGTGACGCGCGACGCGGCGCTGAAGGCCGGCGATTTCTCGCTGGTGGGAGCGCGTCCGCCGCAGCCGCAGCCCAACGCCAGCTATGCGCTCACTGTGGATGCGTCAGGCGTTGCAGCGAGCGCGATGGATGCGGCAGGCGCGCGCCAGGCATGGTTCACGCTGCTGCAATTGCTGGAGGCCGGGGACGCCGGCGGCGGCGGGCTGGCGTTCACGTTGCCGCACGTTGAGATTCACGATTGGTCGGCGGTGAAGTTCCGCGGGCTGCACCTGTGCGTCTTCCACGAGACGACGGCGCTGATGATCGAGAAGGCGATCCGGCTGGCGGCCTTCTACAAGTTCACTCATGTTGTGCTGGAGTTCTGGGGCATGTTGCGGCTCGATGCGCTGAAAGAGTTGTCGTGGCCCGAGGCGTGGTCGAAGGCGGAAGCGCGCCGGCTTGTCGGCATCGCGCGGAGCATGGGCATGGAAATCATCCCGATGTTCAACTGCTGGGGCCACGCCACCGCGTGCCGCATCAAGTACGGCCGGCACGTCGTGCTCGATCAGAATCCCCGGCTGGCGCCTTTGTTTGAACCGGATGGCTGGACGTGGTGTCTCACCAACCCCAAAAGCCAGGCGCTGATTCGCAGCGTATGCGATGAGCTGATCGAGTTTGCGGGAGAGGGGAAGTATTTCCACATCGGCTGCGACGAGGCTTACTCTCACGCGACGTGCGATCGTTGCCGGCAGACCGACCGCGTGAAACTCTTCGCCGACCACATCAACAACCTCGCCGCGTATCTGGAGAAGAAGGGACGCCGCGCCATTATGTGGGGCGACGCATTGCTGGAGAGCGGGAAATGGCCCGCCGGTTTCGTTGCCAGCGGCACGCCGGCGCTGCCGACGCACGAGGCGCTCGACCAAATTTCGCGCCAAATCGTGATCGCCGACTGGCATTACGACGTGACCAAGGGCGACGTGCCGACGCTGGCGCATTTCCGCGGACGCGGCTTCGAGACGCTGGCCTGCCCGTGGAACTCGCCCGCCAACATCCGCACGTTGTCCAAAGCCGCCGCCGCCAATCAAAGCGGCCTGCTCATGACGACCTGGCATCACCTGGCGCAGAGCATCCCGACGCTGGCGTACGCCGCCAACTGCGTGTGGTCGCAGAACCAGGCCGCGCTCGGCATGAAACAATGCGACGGCTCGCTCATGCGCGCCGCCACAGCAAGCCATCTGCGCAAACTGGCGCCTGCCGACGGCCAGTTCGATCGCGCCGGTTGGAATCCGTTTGAGCTCCCGGCGGAGGTGGACTGAGCAAGCGTGAGTGATGTGATCGACATTAGTGATGCCGGATAAATGGAGAATCGGTTATGAAACGAGCAATCCTGAGATGCGCCATGCCTGCGTTGCTCGCGCTACAATTGATGGAACGAAGGCTGATGGCGCCACGATCCTGGTGGAGACCTCCGAGGCGACCACGCCTGCGCAGGCCCGCTTCGCTTGGCAAAATGCGCCTAGTCCCAATCTGGTCAATGGCGCCGATCTGCCCGCCTCGCCGTTTCAGAGAGACAACTGGCAGGGCGGCAGCGGCGAATAGAAGCACGGGATCAAACCCGGGCAATGGCTGTTGAGGATTGCAGTGGCTTTTGAGGATGCCATTGACCCATTGACACGCGCCCGACCGCGCGGTATGAATTGGATCGCTTGGAATGGCCTGTTAGGGGCAGGGGCGCAAGCAGGCGCCTATCGTGAGACTTAGATCTCCGGCAGGCGTTTAGAAAACTCTTCTTGCTTCGCGCTGCCCTCCTCCCGCCCCCTGGATTGGCGATTGGGTTGGATAACGGCGCGGCTGGCATGGCTGGCATGGATTGCGGGAACGATGGCGCTAGTCCAGCTTATGTTTTTTCTCCTTCCTATGAGAATCTAATTTTCAGGAAGGGTGTCTCAAGAGTAGAGTATAGTCACAGAAATCTCTTTCAGATGTAGTAGATGTTGAGATAGATATTAGCCGCTGATATATAGAATTAGAAATTTATGCTTCCAATAAGAAAATTTAATCTAAATTTTATTTATGCTTTAAATGGCATAGTTATGATGATTTTCGCATTTATCATCGGCGCATGTTTTGAATCCATATTTCGCTATGGAAATGCCTGGATTATTATGTCATTTGTTTCAATGAGAGAAAATATATTTATTTTGCTATTTATTAGTGCCTTTGCAATTGGCTATTCAATAATAAATTATTTCATAATTAAGGAATTCAATGGCCTAATATTTATTAATCGTATAATTATATATATTACTACTCAAGTTTTGGAGGGTTTCATTTTATTTATTATTATGCCAAAGTGAAATGCCGAATATATGTTATCGCATAATTGGAAAGTGCGCGCGGTGACGACGAATTACGAATCCACCAGGAAAAAATCCCATATCTATCCTAACAGGCGCGTGATTGAATATATGTATCATTCGGGCGGCGCAGTGAATTAGATCAAGCATGCCGGGCCGACGGCGTAGAGGGCAAGTGTTTTATTATACTAACTGTTCTTTGCTGATTGAATGGAACTGATTGCAGGAAATTTTAGTTGAGTCTGCTTCTCATGCCATGAACCGCGCGCATCATTATCCCGTATATTCCCTAACATAAGAAGCATCGAGGAAATCATCTAAAAGAAGAGGTGAATTCAGGTGACTATTTCCCAATGGCTATTGATGTGGTGGATGGCGGCTCTGGGCTGCTTCGCTCAGGCCGCGTGCGCTGCCGGACTGCTTTCCAACGGCGGGTTTGAGGAGATGAGGCGGAGCGAATTGCTGGGGGGGCTTGATCCGAAGACCAGGGCTTTCTATGACGGCACGGGGGAGTCGGCTTTTCAGGACTGGGTTTTCGGGGGGCGATGGGAAGGCGGCAGCTACTCGAACTCCGTATCCGGCGAGGCGCGTTCGGGGCTGCGCTCATGCCAGATCACCTGCCAGCGCAAAGGGCGGGGCGGCATCGGGAGCGTGCCGCTGAAGTTCAAGGCCGGCGCGAGCATTCAGGTATCGGTTTGGGTGAAGGCGGCCGAGGCCAATGGCGGACGCGTCTTTCTGAATCTGGAAGGCACGCCGGGCGACGGCTGGAGCCACAAGGAACTCAAGACGGGAACTTACGACTGGACGAAATTCACCCATCGGGCCGTTGTCCCGGAAGGCAAGACCGGCGCAGAGCAAACCATTGTTTTTTTCCTGTACTCGACTTGCGAAGGCTCGATATGGGTGGATGACTTCGAGGTTGAGACTGTGGATGTGAGTGCGGCGGGTGGGGGTAACACGCCGGGCGAGGGGAGCGCGGCGGGCGTGGCGGCTGGCGATTCCGCCGCCAGACCGAAGTTCGCCAAACCTATCGCCGAGCCGAAGGATTCGATTGGCTACCGGGTGAACGTGGTTTCAGCGATGGAGAAGGTTTTTCGTGAGGACGATTACGCGGCGACGATCAGCGCAGCGGTTGTGATCGCCTCGGCGCGGAACGAATATGAATCAGCGCAGATTGTGATCGAGGCGCCGTGGCGCGCGGTCACGGTCGAGGACGTCCGGATGCCGGAGTTGCGCGGCCCCGGCGGCGCGGTCATTGCGGCGAACGCGCTGAAATGGGATAGAGTCGAGTACATCCAGACGACGCAGGAGCCAGCCTACTTCACCGAGCGCGGCCTGGGCTGGTATCCGGACCCGCTGATGCCGGCCGGGGCGTTCACGGTCGAAAAACTCTCCCGCACGCCGGTTTGGATTACGCTCAAAACGCCGGCGGACTGTCCCGCAGGGCAATACACGGGCGCGATAACGATTGCGCCGGCGGGATTGAAAGCAGCGACGGTTCCCGTCACGCTGACGGTCTGGGACTTCGCGCTGACGGACCAGACCCACCTGCGCACGATGACCTGGCTTCCCGGAGGAGTGATCCGCGCGTGGTACGGCCATCCGTGGACGCCTGAAGGCGATCGGAAGCAGGCCGAGGCCATGCGAAACTACGAGGATTTCATGCTCGATCATCGCCTCGGTCCTGGCGGCGAAATCTCCGCTGACGATGCCACGCTGACGCGTTTGATTGGACGCGGCATGAATGCATTCATCGTGGGCACGGCGCCGAACCTGAAGCGCGAGAAGAAGACCGAATACACGCCGGAGTTCATCGAGCAGTTCACGAAAAAACTTCAAACCGCCGGCAGTCGCCTGCGCGAGAAGGGCTGGCTGAACAAGGCATACGTTTATGTCTATGACGAAGCGCCTCGCGCCGCGTGGCCGGAGGTCAAGAAGATTGACCGTGCGATCCATGCGGCGGCGCCGGAGTTGCGCATCCTGCAATGCCTCAATGAGCCTGAAGGCGTCAAGGAGTTGACCGGCTTTGCGGATGTCTTCGACGTGTACGTCGCGCAGTATCACAAGACGGGGGTGGCGGCGTCGCAGAAAAAAGGCGCAGAGGTGTGGCTGGCCGTGTGTTGCTATCCGATGGACCACCCCAATTTTTTCCTCGAATATCCGCTGCTCGATCTGCGCGTGACGCCCTGGCTTTGCTGGAAGTACAAGGCGGGCGGGTTCGAGTATTGGTCCCCGGCTTCCTGGGGCGCCAATTGGCAGAAAAAAGGCGACAAATGGCCGAAGGTTCCCTGGGTGGCCAACACGTTCGGGCGCTACAACGGCGATGGACATTTGATCTATCCCGGCGATGGATTGAAGCCCTATTCCTCGCTCCGCTTTGAGGCGCTGCGCGACGGATTCGAAGACTATGAATATCTCTGGACTCTGGCCTCGCTCTTGAAGCAGGCCGAAGCAGCGGGCAAGGGCGGCGCCGCTGTGGACGAGGCGCGCCGGCTCTGCTCCCTGGACGAACTCGTCAAGGAAAACGGGGTCTATGCGACGGACACTGGGAAATATGCCGCCTACCGCCAAAAACTGGCGGGCGCCATTGTGGCGATGAAGTCAATGATGAGGAAATAATCATGGTGACCATTACAGTTCAGTGTCCTGATGAAGTGCTGATTTCTCTCAAGGAAGACTCTGAAACCTTCCCGCGTGAACTGACGCTGGCGGCCGCGATGAAGTTTTTTGAATTAGGCCGATTGTCATCAGGCCGGGCTGCAGAGTTGGCTGGAATATCGCGCGTCGAATTCTTGAGTCGCGCCGGAGAGTTCAAGGTTCCGGCGTGGGACTTGACGCGAGAGGAGTTGCGCGAGGATTTCCGCAACGCTGCGGGGCAATAGCCGCTCAGGCAATGCTTCAAAAAGCTGGGTGGCATTCAAATGCTGAGCAAGCGCGCATAAATGCAGGCAGAATCATTGAGGGCAGAATCATTATGATTCTGCCCTCAATGATTCTGCCAAAACACAGGCGCTGAAATGTGAAGAGCGCCTATACCAAGGATCTATGCATTGCGCTGCCATGTGGTTGTGCATTTCAAAGTATTGAGTCAGGTTCTTGAATTTTCTGTTTGGCGTGAATGGCTGCCTGATGCAATGCTTGAAGCATCTGAAAATGATCTTGATCAAAGGAACTTAAGCCAATGATTCGTATTACTGCAATTCTATTCGCGCTATTGATGACTGCATGGGCTGTGGCCGCGGAGACTCCGGGCGAACCTGGGAAGTCTGTGAGCAGGCCAGCGAAGCCGACGAATAAACAATGGACCCTCGCGGGGCCGCTTGGCGAAACGCCGAAGCGCGTCAGTGAAGAGGCGCCGCTTTCGGATCAGCAGAATCGCGGCGGATGGGTGAAGTTCGAGCCGATGTGGGATGAGTTCGATGGCGCGCAGCTCGATATAAGCAAATGGATCGTCGGCATGTCATGGTGGTTGGGACGCGCGCCGGCTTGGTTCAATCCGGCCAACGTCACGGTCAGCAGCGGGCAGTTGCATTTGACGATGCGCAAGGAGCAGGTTCCGCAGGAAATGGAGAAGCGCGGCTTCCATGATTATTCTTCGGCGGCGCTCCACACCAAGGCGCGGTCGAGTTTTGGGTACTACGAAGTCAAAGCGCGCCCGATGAATTCGGGCGGTTCCAGCTCGTTCTGGTTCCAGCAGGAAGATCAAAAAGAGTTTCCCAACTGGGCCACGGAGGTTGATGTTTTTGAAATCTGCGGCAAATCGGCGAAGTTCGAGCGCAAGTATCATACTACTCTGCACGTCTTCCGCACGCCGCAGGAGCAGCGGTATTGGAGCGTGGGCGGCGAATGGACGGCGCCGTGGCGGTTTGCGGATGGCTTCCATGTCTATGGCTTCGAGTGGCGGGCGGACGAGCTGCGCTGGTACGTGGACGGCGTCTTGGTGCATACGGTCGAGAACACGCACTGGCGCCAGCCGCTGTATCTGATCTTCGACAGCGAGACGATGCCGGAGTGGTTCGGCATGCCCAATGACGCCGATCTGCCGTCAACGTTCAGCGTTGAGTACGTGCGGGCATGGAAACGAAGCGGCGAGGATTCACCCAAAGCCGGCGCAACGGAGGATAAGGGGAAGGCCATGAACTAAATTCATAATGTAAAATGAAAAATGAGAAATGTAAAATGATAACCCATCCCGGCAACAGCATTACGCAGCCTTGCATCATTTGCCTGTCGCGCGCGGTCTCATTTTCAATTTCTCATTTTTCATTTTTCATTTTACATTGATAACAATGCCATAAGGTGGCCGACGCCGCATCCCAAAAGCTCTACGCAAAATGCGGAGAGCATTTAATCAAAAACTTAAGGAGGAAAGATATGATGGCAATTCCCATGCGCAAACTGTTCGTTGCTCTGTGTTGTTTCGCGCCGTCTTATTTCGCTTTCGCCGGCGAGCAGGCGCTGATTGTGGCGGATGAGATTCCGGCGATGGAAGTTCTCGCCAAGAAGCTCAAGGCGCAAGAAGGCATCGAAAGCAAGATCGTCAAGCAACCCGAAATGCCTGCCGACCTGGCGCCCTTCATGGCGGTCATCGTTTACATCCACAAAGACCTGAGCGCGCCGGCGGAAAAGGCCTTCATCGAATACGCCAAGGGCGGCGGCAAGCTCATCGTCCTGCATCATTCGATCAGTTCCGGCAAGCGCAAGAACAAGGAGTGGTTCAATTTCCTTGGCGTTTCGCTCCCGCAGGGCGACGTGGACAAGGGGGGCTACAAGTGGACTGAAGGGGTGACGCTGGATATTGTGAATCTCGCGCCGGATCATTTCATCACAAGGAACAAGGTGACATATCCGATTCAGGTCGCCTGCAAGCAATCGGATTCCGGGGGAGGGGAGAAATCGGCGCCGGGCGTCAAGCTCGAGGATTCGGAGGTTTATCTGAACCACGTCCTCAGCGGCTCTCGAACGGTCCTGCTCGGCCTCAAATACACCGACGCGAAAACCAGCGCGACGTATATGCAAGCGCACGCGGGGTGGATCAAGCCGGCGGATAAGGGGTGGGTCATCTATCTGATGCCCGGACACAGTGTGCGCGAGTTTGAGGACCCGACTTATAGCCGGATT
>JAPLSP010000610.1 GCA_026398575.1 Candidatus Sumerlaeota bacterium
CCTTGCAGATTTAACTTTCAAAGTTAAATTTGCACGAAAGCCGCTGTGTGTCAAGCGCGAATCTGGCATTGTCAACGGTCAAGCGCGCGATGGATAATCGCCTTGTGGTTGACAACAAACAACCGCATCTTTTCCAAAAGGAGAATTCCTTCCACTCTGAAATGTTTGAAATTTCCCCCAGCCCCAAACTCGTTGAGCGGGCATACCTTGTTGGCATCCGCTGGCGGCAGGATTCGTTGCGCGACGCGCAGGAGCACTTGCAGGAACTGACGCAGCTGTGCGTCACGATGGGCGTGCCCGTCGTCGGAGGCGAAGTCGTATCGCTGGCGCGTCCGCATCCGGCCTTGTGATCGGTACCGGCAAGACGGATGAGATTATTGCGGAGTGCAAGCGCCTTGAAGCGGACTGCCTGATTTTTGACGACGACCTGTCGCCATCGCAGCAGCGCAACTGGGAAAAACTGTCCGAGATTTGCGTCATTGACCGGCGCGAAGTGATTCTCGACATCTTCGCCAGCCGCGCGCAGACGAGCGAGGCACGCCTCCAAGTGCAGCTGGCGCGGCTCGAATATTCCAAGCCCCGTCTGCGGCGCGCCTGGACGCACCTCGAACGGCAGCAGGGCGGGGCGGGAATCCGCGGCGGCGCCGGCGAACTCCAGCTTGAAATTGACCAGCGCCTCGTCGCCAACGAAATCCTCACGATCCGGCGCCAGATGAAGGAAGTGCGCCGGCGCCGCGCCGTGCAGCGCAAGGAGCGGCTGAGCAACCGCATCCCGACCGTCGGCATCGTCGGCTATACCAACGCCGGCAAGTCCACGCTCTTGAACGCGCTGAGCGGCGCCGAAGTTTTGTGCGAAGACAAACTGTTCGCCACTCTCGATCCCGTCACGCGCCGCGTCACCCTTCCTGACAATCGGGCCATCCTTCTGACCGACACCGTCGGCTTCATCCGCAAGCTTCCCCATGCCCTCATTGATGCATTCAAAGCCACGCTGGAAGAAACCTGCATGGCGGATTATCTGATTCACGTGGCGGACGTCAGCCACCCCAACGTCTCGCAGCAAATCGCCGCCACCAACGCCGTTCTTGCCGAAATCGGCGCCGACGGCAAGCCCACCATCCTGGCGCTCAACAAGATTGACTGCCTCGATGACCGCGCGAAAATACCGGCGTTCGGCGCGCTGGCCGATCACGTCGCGCCAATTTCCGCTCAGACCGGTGAAGGGATCGAGCAACTGCTGCAAACGCTGGCTCAGATATGCGCCACGGACGCGGAGACGCTGATCCTTGAGATTTCCCCCGACCGGTATGACGCCGTGTCGCTCGTTCATCGCGAAGGCCGCGTGATCCAGGAAGAGCATCTGGACGACGGAACTATCCGCATGAAGGTGGAGCTGCCCGAGCGATTGCGATCCAAAGTAGAGGGATTCATCCGGTGATCGAAATCAGGCTTACTCCCTCGGGCAGGCTGCAATGGGAAGCTTCGGAGGAAGCGTCCGAATCGGCACGGCTTGCGCATTTGCGCGACTGCTTCATGGCGGATTGGCGCGAAGGAATTTTTCGTCTGGGGGCTGAGAAAGTCGCGCCCGGCGATTCGCTCGCGCTGCGATACTGGCAAGGGATTGCCGAGCGTTTTGTGGCGGGTTTGTGCCACCTGCCTGGCGGCATGACGCCTGCGCAGCAGCCGCCGCCCACCGAAGCCGAATGCGCCCAGTGGATTCTGACCGCGCCTCCGATGCAGGGCGGAGAATATTTGTCGCAGGAGACGCTGCGCTCGATCTGGAATGCGCTGGTCGCATGGTGCGCAGAGGCAAGCCAAGCCGCCGGCGGGCTGGGCGCCTTCCTCGAAGCGCGCGCGCCGCAATGGCGCCAAGTCGGGCGCGTCTGTTTTCACCTGGCCGAAAATAAAGCCGATCCCGCGCGTCCCTTCGCCTTTATGGCGACGTTTGTTTCGGGGCTGGGAGCGTCGGGCCAGGCGCGCCATCTGCCGCTGCGCCAGGCGCTGGAGCAATACGCCGGCGCCAACAATCGGCCTGCGCTGGTCAAATTGCTGTCGCCGGTGCAAGCGGCGGCCGAGCGGCTCGAGTGGGTCAAAGAGATGGTGGAGTCGGGCGAAATCTACCGCCCGATGGCTTGGACGCCTCCGCGCGCCTATCGCTTTCTGCTGGGCGTTTCCGCGATGGAAGAGAGCGGTTTGACGGTACGCCTGCCCGATTGGTGGCGGCGGCGCCCGCGCCCGCAGGTCTCGGTGACCATCGGCAGCAAGAAGCCCTCGATGCTGGGGCTTGAGGCCATGCTTGATTTCAACGTCCAGGTGGCGCTGGGCGATATGACGCTGACGGCCGAAGACATCAAGGCGCTCATGGAGGGCGGCGATGGCCTGGTGCTGCTCAAGGGGCAATGGGTCGAGGTGGACCGCGAAAAGCTGCAAGAGGCCATCGAGCACTGGCAAACGCTTCGCCGCAAGGCGCGCGAGGGAGGCGTCTCGTTCATCGAAGGAATGCGTCTGCTAGCCGGCGCCTCGGAAGACCTTAAACACGAGGAGCAAACCGAGGCGGTCCGCGCCTGGGCGCACGTCGAGGCCGGAGAGGCGATGCGCGAGATTCTGGCTGCGCTGCGCGATCCCGCACGGCTGGAGGCGAACGACAGCGAAAGCGGCAGTAGCGGAGAGAGTGGCGAAAGAGGAAGCGATGGCGACGGCGATGGAGGGAGCGATGAAGATGGCTGCGGCGGATTGCGCGCGATACTCAGGCCCTATCAACGCCATGGAGTTTCATGGCTGCGCCTGCTGACAGGACTGGGGCTGGGCGCCTGCCTCGCCGACGACATGGGATTGGGAAAGACGATCCAGGTGCTGGCGCTGCTGCTGCGGGAGAGGCTTCTGAAAGGGAACACGGACAGACACAGACAGGCACAGACGGACACGGACCCCGCCCCCCAAACCCCGAGCCCCGCCCCCCAAAAACCGAGCCCCGAACCTCAAACCCCGAAGCCCGAGCCCCGAACCCCAAGCCCCGAACCCCAAGCCCCGAACCCCGAACCCCGAACCCCGATCCCCGGCGAAGGTCCCGCGCTGCTGATTGTTCCCGCTTCATTGCTGGGCAACTGGCGGGCGGAAGCGGATAAATTCGCGCCTGCGCTGCGATTGGTTTTTCTACACCCGGCCGAAGCGAGCCGCGAGGAGTTGGAACGCATCGAGCAATCACCGCGCGAGCAGCTCGCCTCCTGCGATCTGGCAATCACCACCTACTCGATGCTGGCGCGCCAGCAATGGCTGACGCAAATCGAATGGCGCATGGTGATCCTGGACGAGGCGCAGGCGATCAAGAATCCCGGAACCGGCCAGACGCGCGCGGTCAAGAAACTGCCTGCGCGCGCGCGCGTGGCGCTGACCGGCACGCCGGTGGAAAACCGCCTCGGCGATCTCTGGTCCATCTTCGACTTTCTGAATCCCGGCCTGCTCGGTTCGTCCGCCGTTTTCAAGTCGTTCATCACCGGCATGGAGAAACGCCCGGATGCGAGCGGGCAATTCGCGCCGCTGCGGCGGCTGGTGGCGCCATACATCCTGCGCCGCATGAAAACCGACCGTTCGGTCATCGCCGATCTGCCCGACAAGGTCGAGACCACGCGCTTCTGCAACCTGACGAAAACGCAGGTGCGGCTCTATGAGCAAGTGGTGGATGCGATGAAAACGGCGCTGCAAGACTCCGATGGAATGAAACGGCGCGCGCTGGTCCTGCAAACGCTGATGCGCCTCAAACAGGTCTGCAATCATCCCAGCCAGTTGACGGGCGACGGCGTCTATGACGCCGAAGACAGCGGCAAATTCCAGCGCCTCGCGGAAATCTGCGAGGAGCTGGCCGAGCGCCAGGAGCGCGTTCTCGTCTTCACGCAGTTCCGCGAAATCATTGATCCACTGTCTGCGCGCCTGACCGCCGTCTTCGGGCGCTCAGGCCTCGTCCTCCACGGCGACACCAGCGTGCCCAAGCGGCGCGGACTCGTCGAGCAGTTCCAGCGCGAAGACGGCCCGCCGTTTTTCATCCTCTCGCTCAAAGCCGGCGGCACGGGGCTCAACCTGACCGCCGCCAGCCACGTCATCCACTTCGACCGCTGGTGGAATCCGGCGGTCGAAGACCAGGCCACCGACCGCGCCTTCCGCATCGGCCAGCGCAAGAACGTGCTCGTGCACAAGTTCGTCACCAGCGGCTCGGTGGAAGAACGCATTGACGCAATGATCGCTCAAAAACGGAAAATGGCGGGCGAGATTCTGGGAGGCGAGGGCGAAGTGGACGTAACATCCCTGAGCGACGAAGCCCTGCTCAGCCTCGTGCGGCTTGACATCACCCGCGCCGCCATGTGATACAGGCGGCGCCAAACATGAGGGACTAAATGGATCCAGTATTCACATTGCAATGGCCAGAATTCATCGTCGCCCAGAAACTGCAATCATTGCTGCCGCGAAAGGACGGTTACTCCGTCTTCGTTCCGTTGTCGCGACAAGAGAAAGGAATTGACTTGGCAGTATTGCATCGAGGAAGAAATGGCAAGTCCAAAACAGTAACCATTCAAGTCAAGGCTTCCCGCACATATCTTCCTCCCCCGCCTAAGAAAAAAGATACAAATCGATTTCATTTCTACACATGGTTTAATCGCTTTGATGTTCCAGAACAGGCAGACTTCATAATTCTTGTTGGCATTTATCCACCATCCCGCAAAAAAACGACACGAATGTCGGCAGAATGGTATGATAATTGTTCTCTGCTCTTTACGAGAAAAGAAATGCGCGCATTCATTGCGAAATGCAAAACTGTAAGCGGGCAATCCGATCGAATGTATGGATTCGGATTCAATGACATGTCGAAAATTATTTTAACTCGAGGCGACATGAACCGGTCAGGGCGGAATTATGCAGACCATCTTTTAGAGCGCAGTATCGAAAAGATTAAAGTTAAACTCGGCGTCATCGGTGACAGCAGAGTATAATACGCGGCACAAAGGACATGCATAATGCGCAGAAAAAAGACACCGCAAGCGCGGCCGGTTCTTCCGCCCGCGAAGCCAAGCGTCGCGCGGCAATTATTATCGCCTTCTGAGGCGAGCCTCACTCATGAGATTGAATACATAATCAGCAAGGCGCAAGAACACGATTCGCGCGTCGTGCGGTTCGGCGGGCTGATTTTGTTTTCCACTGAGACCGGCGATGCATGGATTCTTGACATCGAAGACGGGCTGGCGCTGTGCCTGGCGCGCGAGGGTGATCGAGAAGATTTTTACATCGCCGAGACGGAAAAGCGCTTTGAAATCGAATGGAAAGCGGAATACAAAATCGAGGGGGACCTATTTATAGTTGTTTCAAAAGATGGGCGCATTCGCTCGATCTTCGGTTATCCTGTTCAACAGATTATGAACTTGGTAAAGGAATAAGTTTAATGTCTCGCTATGATTATTACAGCGGCTGGGCGCCTTACGTTCCCGTGGCCGCACGTCGCGCGAAGGCCAGGCGCGAGATGGCAAAGATGTCCAAGAAGGGCAAGAAGATACAGCCCATTGAGATCGCCGGCCGCAAGATCGCGCATAGTTTCTGGGGCAAGGGATGGTGCGATCACCTTGAATCCTTTTCGGATTATGAGAACCGCCTGCCGCGCGGACGTTCGTATGTGCGCAATGGCTCGGTTTGCCATCTGGAAATCAAGGCCGGACGCATCGAGGCCATCGTCAGCGGCTCCGAGCTGTACAAAATCACCATCGAGATCGAACCCCTCAAATCCTCGGCGTGGAAAGCCGTCAAAGACAAATGCCGCGGGCGGATTGGATCGCTGCTGGAATTGCTGCAAGGGAAACTCTCAGATCACGTGATGGCGGTTGTCAGCCACCGCGAAGAAGGCCTGTTCCCGCAGCCGGACGAGATCGAACTGAACTGCTCATGCCCGG
>JAPLSP010000707.1 GCA_026398575.1 Candidatus Sumerlaeota bacterium
TGTCTTGCCAGACTACCATCGAGTCATCCCTGTTCGTTCATTACCGCGTCATCCACGCGCCGCAGGATGTTTTCGCCTTGCCTTCGCTGCCTGTGCCGAACAGAATTTTATGTGCCCATTTTGCGCGGCTAAAGGCATACCGATTTTGTGGCCCTGGACGAATAACTGAACGTCTTCGCTCCATTGACCATCCTTATACTGCCCCATGTCCTGAGTGGTAATCGTTGTGCCGGCCGCTTTGCCCGTGATTTCCATTTTCTCGCACTCGATGGCATTGGCGACGCGGTACGCGACCGGCGGCTGTTCGATCGGCAGAGCCGCCGCTTCCGGCTGCGGCGAGCGGTTGCTCGTCGCGCCAGGCAGGGCGTACCAATACGCCGTGGCGGCGTAAGTGATATCCACCTTGCGGTTCCAATGCCACGCCTCCATGTCGAACTGCAGCGATTTGGTGAAGGGAATCCCATCCAGCGAGCGAATGCGCGAGTTGGTCGTATGCCCTTTGTTGCCAGGACCGTCGGCGCGCGGCTGGATACAGAAAGGACCTTGAAAGCGAGTGGGGCGGCACCAGGCGTAGCCATAGTAGTCTTCCGTTCCCGTGCCGAAGGACGATGGAAATTTTTCGCCGTCCACCCATACCTTTTCATCCCCTTCGCCCCACCAGGCGCTCACCGGATTGAAAATCGCCAGCGTGTCGCCGGCATAGACGCCTTTGCCTTTTGCCGTCACATAGTTGAAATCCCGGAATTCGGCCGTGGGAAATTTCTCGCGGCTCCAAGTCGCATGGAAATGCATCGAACGCTCATCCCAGCGCCAGTTGTCGGAAGACACGGAAATTTTTGCGTTCACATCTTGCTTGCCCAGATTGACGAGGGAAATCGTTCCCGTCTTTTTATAAGGCATCACCCAGCGGCAGACCATTTTCCCGTCCGCCGTCACGGTCCGGTACCAGTCCTGCGTCGGATTGACGCCGATGCCGCTGCCGAAGAATTCTCCCACCGGCGCCCAAATGGTTTCCTCGTCATCGAAGACGCCTTTGACGATGACCGAACGCGTCGCCTGCTGCAAATCGGAGGCTTCGAGGATCACTTCCAATTCGCGCACCGCCTTGGAACCAGCCGGGAGTTCGAGAGCCAGCGTCTTGCCCGGCGCCAATTTCCCGTCCGCTTTTCCTCCGGCGGACAAGCGGCTGTTTGCCGTCTGACTTCCTGTCTTCAGCTCCAGAGCCGAGTTTTTCAAAGAATTCTGGGCGCGCTCCACTTCAGCGGTTGATTTCTGATAATCATTCATCGTGAAAGACTTGACGGGCGTCCCGGCCGCATAGATGCGATAGTTGATGTTATAATAGCCGTTCTTGTCAGTGGTGATCTTGCAATGGCGCGCGAAAGGAATCGGCAGATACAGATTCATCCCGCCGGGATTCTTCTCGCTCGATCCCGCTGGATTTTCCATCGCCAGCGGCGGCTTGACGAAGCCCTCGCCGACCAGCAGCGCGCGCCCCGCCGTTTCGATCTCCGGCGTTTCCGATCCATCCAGATAAATGCGGATCGTCCCGATCGTTCTGCTGGTCATCCAGAAGCGGACGATTGCGCCCGGCCCATCGCTGTCCAGCATCACGTTTTCAGTCCGCCCCTGCTTCTGTTCTTTGCGGATATACTTGCCGCTGTCGCCGTTGGCGAACCATCCTTTCGGGTCGTCGGGCGTGACAGAGGCGCGGTCGTAGCTGCTGGCTTGCTTGAGGATGAAGGATGGTTCGGGCCATCGCGCGATGGCGTCGCGATCCGTCATTTCGTTCAAGAGCGACCCCATCGAGATTGCTTGGACCGCAGCCGGAGCGCCGGCGGGGGCATTCTGTCCCATTGCGCATCGCGCACCGCCAAACAGATACAGCGCTACTATTATGATGACGCTTACGTGCAAAAACCGATTCATAGGCTGAAACTCCTAAGGTATGTATGCTAATGACTTGTCTCAACTTATCATCATTGTCATATTGTCTTTAATTCCCCGCGCAGGAGCAAGCGGAAAATTTGGTAAACGCATGGGGCCGGGGTTGACAAAGGACCGAATCATTCATAGAATTTTCACACCATCAAGCGCAACGCGCCTTGCAATTCCATGGGGATTCTTGAGAAGATCGTCCAAGGAATGGCGAGGGTGCGAAAGGAAAAAAAGATTATGGTAGCGGCAATAAAATTGTTGACTGTTTTCGTCATCATCTTTGGTTTGATGGGGGCAGCCCTATGGATACTGCGCGCACGCGTGGTCATTGTCGCCGAGTTTATCGCATTCCTCCTCGAACGCAAACTGTGGTGGATCACGCCGATTGTGGTTTTTCTATTGCTCATCGGAGTCCTGGTTGTGCTGACGCAGACTTCAGGCATTGGCGCCACAATTATTTATCCTTTCTTCTAAATGAGACCCTGCATGTCCGAGTCCCGCGCGTTTGATGCAAGGAAAAAAATCCTGGCGCCGCTGACCGTGGCGCTGATGCTCGGCGCGCTTTTTTTTCGCAAAGAATGGTGCGGGGCTCTGAATGATGTCGCCATCGTGGGATGGATTCTGGACCGCCTGGCCAGACATCACCTGCTGGCCTTTTTCGTAACGCTGGGTCTGGCATCGCTTTTGGAATTCGGCGTCTGCAAGTTGCTGCGCCTCGGAAAACCGGAAATTGGAATGACGGTTTTCGGATGGATCGTGCTCGTGATTCTTGTGGGCGCCTACTATTCTTTATTCGGTCTGACGGCGCTCTTCGCCAGACTCACACGACGGGCAGGATTCAAGCCATCCTCCTCCGGCGGCGACTCGTATTGGATTGCGCGCAAACCTGAATCATTAACACTGAGAAATATGAAGAAGCAATAATCCAGGAGCCATGCCATTGAATTCAAGACTCTTGCACATTGCATTCTGGAACGTTGAAAGGTGTCTTGGACCGATTGCAGACGCGGGTGATCTTTTTTATGGGCAGGAGTCTCAGTCAGGGGAAGCGAACAAGCAGAGAATAAGGGAACGCGCGCCTCAGGACGATGTAGAGATGAATCATAAAATTCAGGCGCTAGCTCACGTCATCGGAGACATGTTCGACGGAAACGGTCCAGACATTATCGGGTTGGCGGAAGTTGGCGCGGAAGAAATAACGAGCCAATTGAAAAACGCACTTAGGTCCAGATTGGGCTGCGATTGGCAGGAAGTGAGAAGCGATAGCATACACGGTAGTATGACGAGTATTTCGGTTTTTAGCAGGATGTCAACAGTCAGAGATTTGATAAAGATCGGCGAGTTTCCCGATATAGAGGAATTGCGGAAACCTGAAAAACGGTTACGCCCCTTTTCCATCTTAGTTGAATGCGCGCTTCCGGGCCGCTCAGGGGATTTTTTGCTTTCGATCAACCATTGGAAGAGTAATGCCTTGGGAGATTTCAAAGATAATTTTCTGTCCAGGCAGCGGGCCGCTTCGTGGCTTGACAATAAACTTCAAGAAAATGAATCTTTGCCTTGCGCTGTCGTGATGGGTGATTTCAATTCGGATCCTTATGACAAGCATTTCGGCCAGAACGGCAAGCTTCGAGCTCACAGGCGATACAACCGGGCCGCGATGCGCATTCAAGACGCTGCCGAGCTATATAATCCCAGCTGGCGGTTGTTAGCGCCTTCCCTCTCCTTGGATGACTTTATGGCAGGCAAACGAGAAGATATGTATCCGGAGACTAGCATTATAGGCTCAGTGGATCATATTTATGATCAGATTATGGTCTCCGGAGCCGCTTTGCTCAAACGCCCTCTTCTCTTGAGAGAGCCTGTGAGCCTTTTCGCGCATCCAGATTACTCGCGACACCTTGCCAAACAAGGCTTTTACCGCCTGGTTCCTGTGCGTTGGCGTGAGAATCCCAATAACGATGGCTGTGCTTCGGACCATTTTCCAATCTGCGCCACATTCGAATACTAAATTGAAGGGAGAATGAATATGCTAACCTTCCAGGAATGGATCAAGTCCAAAGGCTATGATGTAGCCAAGCTGGGCAAGACAACCCCGCTTGATGATCGCTTTAAAGTTCTTGAGGGGCTTGTTGACAGCCTTCAGGAAATGTTCGATCCAACCAGGAAAGAGATCCGATTCACAATAGTCCCTGGGCATCTTGTGAACATCGGGCAGCAATATCGGGTCTTGCGTGAATCACCCAGGCTAAAATACAGCGACACCTTTTTTCGCATTTATATCAACCAGGAAGAATGGATTCTGGATGATTTTAGCGAGGAGATGACTCACTGCAACGACGAACAGAGCCTTTATGAAGCGATGTGGAATTATTTGGATAAAGATGAGGTGAAGAGCAGCGTTTATAAATTAATACAGCTCGCCCAAAAAGCAGCATAGATTGACATCCGCGTTGTATCCCAAGGAGATAATTATGGCGTATTTACTGGGTCTCGACATCGGAACCTCCGGAACCAAAGCGCTCTTGATTGACGCAAAGGGCAGGATTATCGCCTCGGCCACGCAGGAATATCCCCTGCTCAGCCCCAAGCCCGGCTGGGCCGAACAGGACCCGTCGGATTGGTGGAAGGCGACGTGCGCGACCACGAAAAAGGTCCTCGCGCAATCCCGCGTCACTCCGGCGGACATCAAGGGCGTCGGCCTTTCCGGGCAGATGCACGGCTCGGTCTTCATGGACAAAAAAGGCGGGGTGATCCGCCCGGCGCTGCTCTGGTGCGACGCCCGCACCGTCGCCGAATGCGCTGAAATCAACAAGCGCGTCGGCGCGCAGCGGTTCCATCAGCTCATCAGCAATCCGCCGCTCGTCGGATTCACCGCGCCCAAGATCGTCTGGCTGAAAAATCACGAGCCGAAGAAATACGCACAGGTGCGCCATGTCGTTCTGCCGAAGGACTATGTGCGCTATCGTCTGACGGGCGAGATTCTGTGCGAAGTTTCCGACGCCGCGGGAACGGTTCTTTTCAACGTCAAGAAGCGGCAGTGGTGCAATGAGGTTCTGGACGCGCTCGGCATTCCGCGCGAATGGATGCCCGAGACGCGCGAATCCTATGACGTCTGCGGAACCATCAACGCCGAAGCCGCGCGCCTGACGGGCCTGAAAGTCGGAACGCCCGTCGTGGGCGGAGGCGCGGATAATACCTGCGGCGCCATCGGCAGCGGCGTGGTCGTCGAGGGCCGCGTCAGCGCCAGCCTCGGCACGTCAGGCGTTATCTTTGCCCCCACCAATCAATTGCGGGTGGATAAGCTGGAGCGCGTTCATTCCTTCGTCCATTCGACGCGCCATCAGTGGTACCTGATGGGTTGCATGATTTCGGCGGGCATGGCGTTGCGCTGGTATCGCGACAAAGTGGCGATGGATGAAATCGCGCTGGCGAAAAAAGAGAAGCGCGACGTCTATGACCGCTTCACCGAGGCCGCCTCGAAGATTCCCGCCGGCGCCGAAGGCTTATGGTTCCTGCCTTACCTGCAGGGCGAGCGCTCGCCGCTCAATGATCCATACGCGCGCGGGTGCTTCATCGGCCTGACCTTCCGCCATGACCGCGCGCATATCGTCCGCGCCATCATCGAAGGCATCACGTTCGGCATGAGGAGCATGCTGGAGGTCATCAAAGACCTTGGGACCAGCGTCAAAGAAATCCGCGCCCTCGGAGGCGGCGCCAAAAGCCCCTTCTGGCGCCAGCTGATGGCGGATATTTTCGGCGATGAGATTGCGATCCTGCAGCAGGAGCAGGGAGGCGCAATGGGCGCCGCGATTCTTGCAGGCGTCGGCGCCGGGATATTCGGCGATTTCAAAGAAACCACCGACCGCTTCGTCAAAGTAGCGCGCCGCTTGGAGCCCAGCAAAAAACTCCACGCCGCCTACGCCGAACGCTATGAGATGTTCAAGGAGCTATATCAATCTTTGAAACCTTCTTTCCCGGATGTGGCAAGGATGCAGCATTGACAAAATCAAACAAGCGAAATAGCCTTTTCAGAAATTTGCTCACTTGATAGATTCTGGAGCGTTTTCAATGCATCAAAAATTCTCAGCTTCAATCTGGCAAGAAGGCGAATGGTTTGTGGCTCAATGTTTGGAGGTGGACGTTGCCAGCCAAGGCGCCACTGAAGAAGAAGCCTTAGCCAACTTGTGTGAAGCGCTTGAACTTCACTTTGAGCCGCCCGTAGCCACCGCAGCGCCTAAAGTGCGCCATATTGAGGTGGAAACCTGTGCCGCCTAAGCCAACGCCTTATCGCGAAGTTCGCCGCAAGCTCCTCGCAGCCGGATTCCATGAGGCAAGCCAAAAGGGAAGCCATGTCAAATTCATCAAGATCACACTCGAATATATTCGGACGGCCACCGTGCCCAAGCATCGTGAAGTGGCAATGGGAACTTTGAAAAGCATTCTTCGACAAGCCGGGATCGAGCAAGACGTGTTCGATGATCTATAATTCTAAGCTCGTACGGCTGGGGATTCGCTTCCCTTAGGCGTAGCTCGGAGTTGAGTCATGAAAGATCCCATTATTGCAGAAATTCATCATGCGCGTCAGGAGCATGCCCGACGCTTTAATTACGATCTCCATGCAATCTGTGAAGACCTTCGCAAAATCGAAGCGGAGTTTGGGGATCGAGTTGTAAGCCTTGCACCTAGAAAACTAAAGAAACGCCACAAGTCACAAATAGCTGCACACAAGCAAAACCATTGAGAAATCCACATGCGCTTGTTTTGGATTGCACTCTGCATAGTGATGATCGCGTTCAATGTTCGCAAGCTGCGGAAATACCCATTTATTATACCTGCGACCTATCGCTTTTGCTTTCTCTTGGCGATGTGGACCACTCTGGGCTTATCGGTCGCGCTCCGATCTCAATATCTCTTGTATATCGCAGGCGCTTTCTTGTTTGGGGCAATATGTGTCCTTGCCTATGAGTATATTCCCTTTTTTCAACAGAGGCGTCTTGATAAGGGTCTTAAGGATATCCAGGAAATGCTTGGCGTTACGGACGAGGACTTGGAACGAATGGACAAGGAAGCAGCGGAACGGGAAAAGGAGAGAATGATCAAAGAAGAGGAGGAAAGAAAATATAAAGATGAGGAAAGGCGCTGGCGCAAGGAACTTGAAGTCGTGCCAATCAGGGATTTCCTAACATTCAGCGCAAACAATTCTTCACTGATATCTTTTCCTACCGACAACGGCGGCACGCTGGATATCTTGCCCGGTCCGACAGAGATCTCATTCAAATGCTATCCAGCGCCCAACAGACCGCCAAGAGAAGATGTCATGTCTCTGATCGCAGAGGTCCGGCTCTCCGATTCCGAAGGCAACGTGTGGCATTCACAAATGCATACCTGGCCGGACTTCTTCGACTTCGTTGATCCGTCTGAAGATATTGAAACTGTACAAGGGCCGCCACCCGGATTCATCTACTGGGATCGTATTCCTGCATCTTGGCGGAAAGCCTTGCATGAAAACTGCATTATTGCCGGCGCGGATTCCCTGATTGACTCGCGCAACGGGCACATTCTTCAAATTGGCGAGCATGGTTATGCGGTGCTTTTCAAGTATCAGGGACCCGCCTGCGATATTGGATATGATCAGGAAACGGGTAAGTTCACATATCGCGTTTCTTGCCTGATCTATCAAACATCAACTGCCGACCCCAAAAGGGAATACGAGAATATTCCACCGTTTTGTTTTCAGATTGACCCGGAGGAATTTTTCTTTTTCCGAAATCCAAACGCATTTTCAAGCGAACCCATTGTTTTTCGCTACGAGGAGCAGCCTCGGCCGATCTTCATGCGCACGGACGAGCGTGGCAATCCGCAGGCATGTGTGAAATATATCGCTACAAATAAATAGCGTGAATCTTACGCGGCAATAACTGTGCCCTTGCCTTCAAGCGCGCGGGTGAGGGGGGCGGGGACGCGGCCGTCGCATAGGGTAACGCTCTTGAGGCCGCTTTCGAGGGCTTCGCGGGCGCCGAGTAGTTTTTTCTTCATGCGGCCCGCGGCGAATTTCTCGAATTCGTCCAGTCGCGCCAGCGGGATGCGCTCGATGAGCGAATCGGGATTGGCGATGTCGCGCAGCAGTCCCGGAACATTGGAAAAGATCACCAGATTTTCGGCGCCCAGCGCCGCGCCGATCATCGCCGCCGCGCGGTCGCCATCCACGTTGATGGCTTCGCTGTTCTCGCTGATGGCGATCGGCGCGATGACGGGCGTGTAGCCGGCGCCGATGAGGAGTTGGATCAGCGCGGTGTTGACCTGCTTCACCGTGCCCGTGAAATCATCGCGGATGACAAGGCGCTTGCCGTTTTCGATGACTTTGATGTGGTCCTTGCGAGGGCCTTCGAGCAGCCGTCCATCCAGGCCGGTCAGTCCCACGGCGTTGACGCCCAGCTTCTGGAGCGACTCGACGATGAGGGTGTTGATCTTTCCCGCCACCGCCATCATGAACATCTCCATCGTCGCGCGGTCGGTACGCCGGCTTTCGTGGCCCGTGATGGAGGTGACGAAGCGCGGCGGCCGGCCCAATGCCTCGCTGAGGACGTTGGTTTCGTGCGAGCCGCCGTGGACAACGATGATGCCTGCGCCCGCCTTGATCCGCGTAGCGATATCCTCGCAGATCAACTGGTAATCGGTTCCTTTGCTCCCGCCAATCTTGACGACGATCATGATTGAAATCCGTTCAATGCCTGCCTGCTGGAAGTTTCGCAAATCCCTCTCAAAAGGCCGGGAGAATGCCCCGAAACGCCGGGGGAAGGAAAGCGAAAAAATCGGGATACTATTATCAGGATGATGGAAAACAGAATGATGGAAATCAGAACAATAAGGGCAATGGGATGTCCTCGACGTCCCTGCGGTCCCTGTTGTCTCTGCTGTCCTTTGCCGTTAACACCCCACGCAATGCACGCTGGCGCCGCCCGGCAGATCACGCGTTTTCCAATAGATTTTTTCGTCCCACGAAACATCCGGGCGCTGGTCAAAGAGAACGAACCATCCCTCGCGCGCTCCAACGGTGTCCATGTATCCGCGCAGCTGCCCGATGCCTTTTTCAACGTCGGATTCCAAGTGGCGGATTTTCAGCTCGATGGGATAGGGGCGCCCCTCGAACCACACGCATAAATCCATGCGGCCACGGCCGGCGGCATATTCACGATCCAGCGAACCTTTCGCATTGATAACGCGCTGCAAGAATCCAGTCATGATCAGGTGCGGCGCCGCTTCCTCGTAAAGCGGCATTTTGGACCAGATCGCGCTATGCTCGCGCCAGAACTGCTGAAACTCCTTCATGAGAAGGTTCATGTCGAAACGCCCGCTCTCGAGATAGCGCGGCGCGAGGTAGGGATACTGGCCTGCGTCCAGGTTCATCTGAACGTTATAGTTGAGTGTCCGCAGGATGACTTCGCCATAGATAGGATTGGCAGGCGCGAGCTGGCCGTGCTTGATCGCGAGCAATCCCATATCCAGGACGTACTGGACGTCATCGTGCAAATAGTCAATCTTCATTTCTTCGCCGAGAATCACCGGGATCAAGATGCGGCGGACACGGTCTTCCTCGAGGCGCGCCATGAGGCTGTCTATGTGCGTGACGCGCTGGAGGATGAGGTTTTGCGCCGCCTCCTCGACGTGCTCTTTCGCAATCGCGCGTGTAGCGTCTCTTGCCAGAGTTTTTTCCACGATCTCGCAGGCGATGGCGTTGACGAGATAAGGCTGGCCGCACGTCAAGCGCCAAACCTCGTCCATGGCGTCCTCCGGAAAGATCTGTCCGGTATCCTCAGTGTGTTGCGCATAAAGCGCGGCGATCTCCTTGCGCGTGAAATTGCGGATTGTGAGGGATTCCTTGACGATATTGAACGGGCTGGCGCTGCCGAGTGTTTGAGAGTCCTTGCGGAGTTTGCCTTTGTAGTCGCGCAGGTTGCGCATTCCAACCAAAGCGAGCGAGTGGACAAAGGGCGCCACATCCCGGTTGACGTATCCGTCGCGGAGTTGGCGCAGAAAAGAAATCAACAGTGGGCCGCTCAGGCAATCGGCTTCATCGAACATAATGACCAGAGGGCGGTCCAGGCGCTCGCAGACATCCTTCAATTCGCGTTTCAAGACGTTTTCAGGATCGGAGAGGTTTGCCTCGCGCCCGAACTCCTTATCGCGAAATGCGGGATAATCCTCCATCATGTCCTGAAGGATTCCAATGATGACACGCATTCCATCGGCAACCGTTTCGCAAACGTGCGCGCGCTCGAGACTGGCATAAAGCGCATAATACTTGCCGCCCGCATTCAAGGTTCTCACAAAATCTTTTATGAGAGTCGTCTTGCCGGTTTGGCGCGGGGCGTGGATGCAAAAATAGGACCTATTCTCGATCAGCGGCATTAGGTCGGCGCAACGCGCCTGGGCTGAAAGCATGTAGTGCTCTCCCGGAATACACGGCCCGGCAACATTGAAAAAGCGTTTCATGAAATCTGCGCCTCGCGTTCGCCTGAATCCTAACGGCAGTTTGATTCCTGGAGCGCGCCGATTTCAAGCGATTTCAATCCCCCAATCTTTCTATCCATCAATCCCGCAAACCATCGAATTCGGATTGCGCCGCCGCACGGCTTTTGCTTATGCTGAAAATAAGAGGGTGATTTCTCATTGATGGCGATAGAGCGCCGGCGCCAGAGATGCGCCCTTGCAATAAGCCAAAGCGCCAGCGCGAACCCATCCGTCCAAGATCAGAATAAAGGAGACTCGGATCAATGAAAGCAATCACGCGCATTCAGCTGTCGGTGATGATGTTCCTGGAGTTTTTCATCTGGGGAGCATGGACGGTGCCGTTGGGAGGCTATCTTGGCAAGGTTTGGGTTCATGCGGACAAAGACATTGATATTGGATCGGCGTATGGCACGAGCGCCATTGCCGCGCTTATCTCTCCCTTTTTCGTTGGAATGATCGCCGACCGGTTTTTTTCAGCCGAAAAAGTTCTGGGCATCCTGCATATAATGGGCGGCATTGTTTTAATATGGATTGCTCATGTGTCTGCTCCTGGAATGTTCTTCTGGGCGCTGCTTCTCTATATGATCTGCTACATGCCTACCCTTGCGCTGACCAACGCCGTGGCCATGGAACAGATGAAGGACCCTTCGAAAGAATTTCCGCTCATTCGCGTCCTCGGCACCATTGGCTGGATCGTTGCCGGATTCATTGTGAGCTTCTGGAAGGTTGACATGACAGCCGGTTCTTGGAGTCTGGGTCCGTTGACGATTGATATCAGCCATCTCAAGAAGCTGATTACTCCGGAGATGACGGCTGCGGGTTCAAGGATAGGCATTGAGGCCACAGCCATCCCCTTCATTATGGCGGGCGTGGCATCGGTACTGATGGGAATTTTCTGCTTCCTGCTTCCCAATACGCCTCCAAAATCCAAGGGACAAAAGGCGACGATCAGTGACATTCTTTGTCTGGACGCTATAAAATTGCTGCGAAAGCCTTCGTTCGCCGTCTTCGTGCTGTCCTCGGTTCTGATCTGCATCCCTCTGGCATTCTACTATAATTTTACCAATCTCTTTTTGAGCGAATGCGGGGTCAATAATCCTTCAGCCAAGATGACCATGGGCCAAATCTCCGAGACGGTCTTCATGATTATCATGCCGCTGTTTTTTGTGCGGCTTGGCGTCAAGAAAATGCTGCTGATTGGAATGCTGGCATGGACGGCGCGATATGTATTGTTTGCTTTCGGCAATAGCGGGCCGCTGATTTCCATGTATTACGCCGGCTTGCTCCTGCATGGTATCTGTTATGACTTCTTTTTCGTCACGGGACAAATCTATGTGGACCGCGAGGCGCCGAAAGACGTGCGCGCCAGCGCACAAGGTTTTCTCTCTCTGGTTACAATGGGTATCGGGATGTATATCGGCTCGGCTCTGCTCTCCGGCAGGATTGTCGGTTACTTTAAAACGGCAGAAGGACACAACTGGCAGCATGCCTGGCTGGTCCCCGCGATCATGGCCGGTATCGTGGCGGTGATCTTTGCCGTGTTCTTCCATGAGAAGAAGAAAAACAACGAACCGACGGCGGCATAGGACTCTCGATGGGGAAAATCCGGCGGAAATCCGGCGCCAGGGTGGACGACGCTATTCCTTTTTCGCGAGCCAGTAATCTTTCAACCGCGCCAGCTGATAGGTGAAAAAATCGGCGCTCCAGGAATCCAAGTCTTTTTGCCGTTGCTGCGGCACGAAGCGCCGGATTTCATTCATGGCCTTTTTCCAGTCTATCGCGGCGATTTTTTCCTGAAGCGCCTGGACAAGCCAAGCTTTCGTGACGCGTAGGTTTTGGCCCGCCCATGGCCCTTGCTGGCGCAAGGCGCTTTCCAGCAAGGCCAAGTCGGGGATGATCCTTCTTGCGGCATACCATATAAAATCAAACCAATCGCGGCCTTTGATGTATCCGCGGCAGAGCAGGGCGTGAGTCTTGAGCGCAAAACCGCATTCCAGGTTCTGCGCTGCAATGGGCACGGCGAATGGGAACAGCAGATAATGGACATCCGCTCTCGAACCTTTCGGCGGGTTGGTATCAATCTCCAGTTTAATTTTGATCTTGCGCGTCTCGCGGCGCTTGAACGCCAATTGAATGGCGATCACCTTGCCGATCGAATCGGTTTTGAGAAACGCTTTTTTCACGGCGCCCTCTGTTTCGGACCGGTCCAGGACCTCTAATTGAATCCCTTCGCCGGCGCAGCCGTCATGCACGGTCTCGAGATAGCTCCGCCAGCGAAAAGATAGATCGGGCGCATTGAGGATAAAATCCAAATCCTCTGAAAACCGTTCCATTCCGTGAAGCAGCCTCAGGCAGGTTCCTCCATGGAATTGCGCCTTCTGAAAGAAATCCGTTCGGGCAAGATACGCGAGCAGATAGCACTGCATCATCTCCTGAAGAACGTTTTCCTGCTCCAGTTCATTGGCCGGAGCGTACTCCTCGATTTTTCGCCTTAGGATATCCGCGATCATATTTTCAGCTCCCTGCGCAAACCTTCAAGGTATTGCCGGACTCGAATGCTGCGAAATGTATCGCAAACCTCATCGAAATTATCCCGTAAAAACGCCACAAAGTCTTCCGGTTCGATACGCAACGATTCTGTCAGAAAACTCAAACCATGTTGCTTCCATGAAATCTCTTTCTGCAAATAAATCAGATCCGCCAAAGCGCGAAGAGGGCCGGCGATGAACGCCCAGCCGCCGCTGTCCATCGCTTCGGCCCGGACGCCCGCTTTCAGGTTTCGGCAAGGAATCCGGCGATAGGTGAAATGCCCCAGCGCATTCGAGTACGCGCGGCTGCGTTCCGCAATCACGCAGGCAACCTGCTGAATGGCCTCGGGAATCAAGCTGTGATGCCAGAGCGCGGATTCCAGGCTGACGTAGGAGGGCGCATACAAGACGCCGGCCACTGCAAACGGATGCATTGACGAGGTTCGGAATTCATCGGCCAGACAATAAAGGCCGGGCTTCAGGCGCAAAATTTCCCCCTTTTCAAACGCTCTATGCAGCAGCGCCGCCCGCGCGCCCGGGCGCAAATTGGGAAACAAATTCACCACCACCGTATCGTTAAATACCCCTCCGGGCGGCTTCAGTCTCCATATTTTTTCTGTTAAATTCTGCATTTCGATTAGCCTTAAACGCGCAGCGGATTTATGAATATCATAAATTTAGAGCAAATTTCAACCTGAAAAAGAGCCGCATCGAAGAAACACTGAGACAGCTCTTGCACGAATACGGCATCTTCGATTAAGATTATTTTCACTTTGCCCGGTGAGGATGGGGCGGCATGGCTGCGAAAACATTTAACCTCGCCAGCATGATGGACGGAAGCCGCTTCATTGACCTTGACACTTCAAGCAAGGCGCAGGCGCTCGAACAGCTCATCAACGCCTTGGCGGCGGCGCCCCAGGTTACCGATCCCGTGGCGCTGCGCGAGGCCATTTTCGAGCGCGAGCGCGTGCTTTCGACAGGGGTGGGGATTGGTGTGGCCATACCACACGTGAAAATCGCCTCGGTGACCGATTTCGTCATCGCGGTGGGCCGGTCGCATCGCGGCATTGACTTTGAGGCGCAGGACGGCAAGCCGGTTCATATCATCGTCATGATCGCCGTCTCCGAGCGCCAGGCAAAGGAATATGTGCTCTTGATGGCTCAGTTGGTAAGGCTGTTGCGGGACGAAGCCGTACGGCGGCAAATCATGTTCGCGCGCAATCCGAAAGAAATCAAAGAAGCCTTTCTATGAGACTTTCCTCCTTGTTGACGGAAGAGCGTATTCTGGTGAATCTTCCCGGACAAACGCTGGCCGAAGGCGCGGACGCGCTGGTCGGAATCCTGGCGAAGGAATTGGGCGAAGAAATGGAGATCGCCGTACGCAAGGACCTGATCGCCCGCCGCGCCGAAACCTGCGACTACCTGGGATCGGGCGTCGCGCTGCCCCACATCCGGATCGCGGGCTTGAACCAGTTCTATCTGTGCATGGGCAATTCGCTGAAAGGGCTAACCCTGGACGGCCCCACGCCCACTCCCGTCAAAGCCAACGAAAAAGCGCATCTGGTTTTTTTGATCCTGACGCCCCAGACGCAAATCACGCTCATGCTCCAGACCCTGGCGGCGATCGCCCGGTTGTGCTACAAAGCCGATATGCGGCGTTCGCTGATCCAGTGCAAAAACCAGGCGCGCATCCTGCGCCTGATCGAAGAAAGCAACCTGGACGTCAAACGCACCATCACGGCCAGCGACGCCATGCGCCGCTGCGAAGTGACGCTGGCGCCGGGGGACGATCTGGCGCTGGTGCTGAAGAAACTGGTGCGCTCGGACGAAAGCGCGCTGCCTGTGGTTGACGAGACAGGGGCATTGAAGGGCATGATCACGCCCGCGTCGCTGTTCCAACTGGCGCTGCCCAAGTACTTCAACCTGCTGAGCGACGTGGATTTTTTGAACAACTTCGAGCCGTTCGAGCAAATCCTGGTCAATGAGAAAAAACTCAAGGCCGGTGAAATCGCATTGAGCGATGTGCCCACCGTGGCGATGAACGCCCCGATCCTGCAAGTGGCTCATCTGATGACGACCAAACCCACCTCCACGGTTTTCGTCGTCAACAATGAAGGCCGGCTCGAAGGAACCATCCACGAGACGGATATTTTGGCGAAGGTTTTAATGCCATGAAGACCGTCGCAAAGATATTGATTGATTTCGAGGCGCCCGATTCGATTGCGGCGCGTGTGAAACTGCGGGAACTGGCCAACGCAATCTTGCCGGTTCTGCCCAAAGATGGGCATGTGCGGGAGTTCAAGATTACGGAAGATGGAACGGGACGACTGATTGAAAAAATCGAGCTTTCAGCAGTTAAGCGCTGATGCATTCGCACAGGCAAAAGGAGAAAATGACATGCCCAATCCAATGAATCCGCGTGATGAGTATCTTGAGAGAGTAAAAAGCCTATACGACAAAGTGAAACACTGGATGAACAACATAGATCCCTCTGCTCAGATTACAGAACAAGTCATCTCTATCCATGAGGAGCCTATTGGGAATTATGCGGCGCCTGCGCTATTGATTGACCAAGCTTCGCGCAAGCGCATTCAATTAATTCCGCGAGGCT
>JAPLSP010000491.1 GCA_026398575.1 Candidatus Sumerlaeota bacterium
CAGCTGTTCGCGATCCGAGCGCACGGTCTCGAAACCCAGGTGCACCAGACGGTCGGCCATCGAACGGGGCGTCAGATCGCATCCCAGGATCATGCACGCCCGCGGAATGTTCATTGTGATCGGCTCGATCTGGTCGGCCGACGTGCCGGTGTCAATGACGCCTTTCAGCACTTCGGCGTCGGTCAACTCGGCCATGAGCTGCGTGGCGCGATTGAGCGACAACGGCGGCTGGCGATAGTCCGCGCCCCGCTCGAAGCGATACGAAGAGTCCGTGACCAGGCCGTGGCGTTGTGAGGTGCGGCGGATGGTGATCGGCTCGAAATAAGCCGACTCGATCAACACGTTGATCGTCGCCTCGCTGATTTCCGAATTCGCGCCGCCCATGACTCCTGCCAGCGCAATGACGCGATCCTGGTCGCCGATGACCAGGTCTTCCGGCGTCAGGATGAGTTTGCGCCCGTCCAGCAGCGTCAGCGATTCGCCTTCGAGGGCCATGCGCACGATGATGTGCTTGTTGACGATCTTGTCCAGATCGAAGGCGTGAAGCGGATGCCCGTATTCGAGCAGCACGTAATTCGTCGCGTCCACGATATTGTTGATCGAGCGCAATCCCATGGATTCCAATGCGCGCCGCATCCAGAGCGGGCTTTTGCGCACTTTGCATTTGCGCAGGAGGCGGCAGGAGTAACGGGGACACGCTCGCTTGTCTTTGACGGTGACCTGAACGCTGCCGCTGATGGCGTCCATGGCTTCGCGCAAGCGCGGCTGCGAGGCATACAGTTCGCGCCCTTCGAGGGCGGCGATGTCGCGCGCTACGCCGAAGACGCTGAGCAAATCGGGACGGTTGGGCGTGATCTTGATATTGAAGATGCAATCCACCGGCTCGCCTACGGGGCTGTCTTCCGGCAGATCCAGAAGGCCTTCATGATCCGAGTTCCAGCGAATTTCAGCCCCGGAACACAACATGCCCTCGGACGCCACGCCTTTGATGCGCGTCCGCTTGACGGTCTGGCCCCCGGCGATCTCGGCGCCTTCCCGCGCCAAAACGCCGATCATCCCCGGCCGGACGTTGGGAGCGCCGCAAACGACCTGAAGCTTGCCATAAGCGCCGGCGTCCACCTGGCAGACCGCCAATTTGGGGGCCTCCGGATGTTTTTCAACGCCTTCAATCCGCGCGCAAACCATCTTGCCGGAGATCATGCCAAAGTCGTTGATGTTCTCGACCTCGATGCCGGACATGGTCAATTTCTCAGCCAACGCGAGCGGCGGCGGACAATTGCGAAGTATTTTCGATAACCAGCGATAGCTCAGCAACATAAATCGTCATTCGTAAATCTAAAATTGCCCCAGAAAGCGGACGTCGTTTTCATAAAACTGCCGGATGTCCTTGATCCCGAACTTGAGCATGGCCAGGCGCTCGATGCCGACGCCGAAGGCAAAGCCGGTGAATTTGCCCGGGTCCACGCCGCCGTATTCCATCACGCGGGGATGAATCATGCCGGCGCCGAGAATTTCGAGCCATTCCTCGGACTCCACGCGCCGCCCCTCCACTTCCCGCGTCACGGTCCAGCTCATGTCCACTTCCGCGCTCGGCTCCGTGAAGGGGAAATACGATGGGCGAAAACGCACCTTGGCCTCCGCGCCGAACATCGCGCGGATGAAGTTGTGCAAAGTGCCCTTGAGGTCGCCGAACGTGATCTTCGAGTCAATCACGAAGCCTTCGAGCTGATGGAACATGGGCGAATGCGTCGGGTCCGAATCCACGCGATACGTCTTGCCGACGGTGATGAGGGCCATCGGAGGCTGGCGCCGCCGCATGGCGCGAATCTGGACGGGAGACGTGTGCGTGCGCAACAACCGGTCTTCCGGCAGATAAAAGGTGTCATGCATGTCGCGCGCCGGATGATGCGGCGGGATGTTCAAGGCTTCGAAGTTGTGAAAGTCGTCTTCGATCTCCGGCCCCTCTTCGATCTTGAATCCCATCGAAACGAAGATGCCCTCGACTTCTTCGATCACCTGTGTGATGGGATGAACCCGCCCGCGCAGGACCGGCTCGCCCGGCAGCGTCACGTCCACGACTTCCTGCTGCATTCGGCGACTGGATTCGGTCGAATCCAATTCTTCCGCGCGCCGCGAGATCGCCGACGTGAGCGCTTCCTTCGTCTCATTGGCGCGTTCGCCCAGGATCGGGCGTTCGAGCGGCGTCAGGTCCTTCATTTGCCGCATCACGGAATTCAAATCGCTTTTTTTGCCCAGGTAACGGACCCGCAGCTCTTCCATTTCCTTGAGCGACGCCGCCGCTTCGATCTGCGCCAAGGCCTCTTCCTGGAGTTGCTTTAGGGAGCTAAGATAGTCCTGTAACATGCCGGTTCCTTGGTTCAGGAGGCAAGCGCCGCTTTGGCCGCTTTGACGATCTCGGCGAAAGCCGTGTTGTCATTGAGCGCCAGATCGGCCATGATCTTGCGGTCAATGGAAATCTGCGCCTTGTTGAGACCGGCGATCAGCCGGCTATAGGTGATGTCATAAGCGCGCGCGGCGGCATTGATGCGCGCGATCCATAGACTGCGGAAGACGCGCTTTTTTTGATGACGGTCACGATAGGCGTACATCAGGCCTTTGCGAACGGTCTCTTTCGCGTTCTGGAACAGCTTGCGACGGCCGCTATAATTGCCTTTGGCCTGCTTGAGAACTTTTTTGCGCCTCTGTCGCGAGGCGACGTTGTTGATTGCGCGTGGCATGGCTCTCTCTCCTCAAAAATATCAGGTATATTCCTGCTTGAAAAATCCCAGATCGTTATTCCGCCGCTTTCAAGGCGGCAAAACCAAATGGAACGGCGCTGCTAACATCCATTCAACATGCGGGTGACGCGCGAACGGTCCGCCGAAGATATTTCCATTTTCTTCCGCAACTGCCGTTTGCGTTTGGTGGTTTTCTTGGTCAAAATATGGCTGGCATACGCCTGCTTGCGCATAACCTTGCCCGTTGCGGTGCGCTTGAAGCGTTTCGCCGCCGATTTATGCGTTTTGTTCTTGGGCATCGCTCAACATCTCCATTTTATTGATATGATTCGCGGGAGCGGATTATTCCGGCAACAGAATGCCTTCCTCTCCTTGCGTCAGTGATTCCGTCACCTCTTCGCGTTCCTCATTGGCTTTGGCGCCCTGCGGCGCCGGCACCTGATCTTTGATGTCCGCGTCTTGCGTTTCCGCAGGGGGATCCTGCGCCGCGGGTTCGCCTGGCTGCGATTCTTTCATCGCGGCCTGGACCATATCCCCCAGCGTTTTGCCTTCGTCCGGCGCCTTGGCGGAGGCGGACTTCCTGGCTTCCGCCTTGGGTTTATAATCCTTGCGCCTCATCACCAGGAAAGAGTGCAAGCGGCCTGCCCGGCTGACCAGGCCTTCCAGCTCGGCAATCTCCTTTACATCCTCCAAAACCCGGTCCGAAAGCTCGCGGCCTAATTCCTGATGCGTGATCTCCCGCCCGCGGAAGACAATCGTAAACTTGACCTTGTCTCCATGTTCGACGAATTTGATGGCCTGCCGGATCTTCGTTTCGTAGTCATGCTTGTCAATCTTCAGCTTCATCTTTATTTCTTTGATTGCGACTTGATGCTGTTTTTTCTTTTGCGCCTTCTGCTTCTGGCGCTGATCGAACACCACCTTGCCGTAATCAATAATTTTGCATACCGGCGGTTTGGCCAGGGGCGCAACCTCCACTAAATCCAGATTTGCTTCCTGCGCGCGTTTCAGGGCGTCCTCGATCGGCACAATGCCCACCTGTTCCCCATCTGCGGTGATCAAACGCACTTCAGGGACCCGGATCAATTCATTGATGCGAATACGTGGTTGCTTGATAGTTATTTCCTCCTTCCACGATCTTCATTTCGATTGGGCGCCAATAAATAAAAAAGCGCGGGTAAATAAGCCCCCGCGCCGAATGCCATGCCGGCTTTTGATGCTGGTTCGTAACCCGACGGGCGCAATCTATAGACACGCCGCAGGTGAGAAGCGGAGGCCGCTCCTGCTTTGCTGTAAAAATGTAAGTTAATGATTGCAAGTTTGACCTCAGAGGCTTGCCCGGTCAAGCGAAAAAAAACCATTAATCAATTTTTATCCATTGCCCCTTGGGAATCATTGCGGATTAGGGCTTGATCGCCTGAAGTAAGGAAAAGAAAATGGTTTTTTCGCGTTCGATCCAACGAAATGGTATCATTGAATAGGTATGAGAATGCGTCGCAGATTGCTGATCATTGACGACGAAAAGAATACGCGCGACGGCTTGAACTGGGCGCTCAAGAGCAAGCCGCTGGAGATTGACCTGGCCGCCGACGGCGCCGAAGCCTGGGATCAAATTCGCCGCCAAGACTACAATATCATCATCACCGACATCAAGATGCCTGGCCTGGACGGCATGGAACTGCTGCGCCGGGTCAAGGAATACTCACCTCAGACCGACGTCATCATGCTGACGGGGTACGGCAGCATCGAAAGCGCGTGCGACGCCATCAAGATGGGCGCTGCGAACTACCTGACCAAGCCGGTGGACCTTGACGAGATCGGCAATGAAGTGGACCGCTGCCTGCAGAGCCTGGAGATGCGCGAGGAGAACGTCGCACTGCGCCAGCAGCTGGAAACGCACTACGGATTCGAAAACATCATCGCCTCCTCGCCTCCGATGATGAAAGTCTTCGAGCAGGTGCGCCTGGTATCTCAGGCCCGCTCGACCGTCCTCCTCCAAGGCGAAAGCGGCACGGGCAAGGAGCTGATCGCAGGAGCGATTCACTATCGCTCGCCGCGCAAGAACATGCCGCTGATCAAAGTCAATTGCGGCGCACTGTCGCCCACGCTGCTCGAGAACGCAATTTTCTGCCACGAAAAAGGCGCCTTCACCCACGCCTTCGCGCAAAAGGCCGGCCGCTTCGAGCTGGCCAACGGCGGAACGCTCTTCCTGGACGAAGTCAGCGAGACAACGCCCGAATTCCAAGTCAAGCTGTTGCGCGTCTTGCAGGAAGGCGAATTCGAACGCGTCGGCGGCGCTGAAACGCTGAAAGTGGACGTGCGCGTGGTGGCCGCCACAAACCGCAATCTCGAGGAGATGGTCAAAGAGGGCCGGTTTCGCGACGACTTGTATTTCCGGCTCAATGTGATCCAGATAACGCTGCCGCCGCTACGCGACCGCCCCGAAGACATCCCGTTGCTCGCTCATCACTTCGTCAAGGAAGTCTGCCAGGAAAATAGCCGGGAGATTGTGGACGTGACGCCGCGCGCGATGGCGGCGCTGCAAAGCTATTCCTGGCCCGGCAACGTGCGCGAACTGCACAACGTCATCGAAACGGTCATCGTCATGTCGCGCGGCAAGGAGATCAAAACCGAAAATCTGCCGGAAAAAATCCGGCAGGAATCCAACGCCGCGCAGTCGGTGTCGCTGCGCTCCGGCTCGACGCTCAAGGACGCTGAGCGCGAGCTGATCCGGTTGACGCTAGTCTCATGCGGCGGCAACATCGCGGAAGCCGCGCGCATGCTGGGCATTGGCCGCAAGACGCTCTACCGGAAAATAGAGGAATATTCCTTGTAAAAGCGCAATCCCAAAAACTAGCGAACTTGCAAAATTGCTATTGCATGGCTTACGCAGGGGCAACGCGCAAGAATCAAATTTCTCTGATAGGGTGTCAAGCAAATACCATAAACCCCAATGAAAATCATTGCGGATTAGGGCTTGATCGCCTGAAGCAAGGAAAAGAAAATGGTTTTTTAGCGTTCGCCCCACAGAAATGGAATCATCGAAGAGGTTTCCAGAATGCGCCGCAGATTGTTGATCATTGACGACGAGAAGAATACGCGCGACGGCCTGAAATGGGCGCTCGAGAGCAAACCGCTGGAGATTGACCTAGCCGCCGACGGCGCCGAAGCCTGGGACCGCATCCGCCGGCAAGACTATCATATCATCATCACCGACATCAAGATGCCCGGCGTGGACGGGATGGAACTGCTGCGCCGGATCAAGGAACGGGCGCCCCAGACCGACGTCATCATGCTGACGGGCCACGGCACGATCGAAAGCGCGCGCGACGCCATCAAGATGGGCGCCGCGAACTACCTGACCAAGCCGGTGGACCTTGACGAGATCGGCAACGAAGTGGACCGCTGCCTCCAGAGCCAGGAGATGCGCGAGGAGAACGTCGCTCTGCGCCAGCAGCTGGAAACGCACTACGGATTCGAAAACATCATCGCCTCCTCGCCTCCGATGATGAAAGTCTTCGAGCAGGTGCGCCTGGTGTCGCAAGCCCGCTCGACCGTCCTCCTCCAGGGCGAAAGCGGGACGGGCAAGGAGCTGATCGCGGGAGCGATTCACTATCACTCGCCGCGCAAGAACATGCCGCTGATCAAGGTCAATTGCGGCGCGCTGTCTCCCACGCTGCTCGAGAGCGAAATATTCGGCCACGAGAAAGGCGCCTTCACGCACGCCTTCGCGCAAAAGGCCGGCCGCTTCGAGCTGGCCAACGGCGGAACGCTCTTCCTGGACGAAGTCAGCGAAACAACGCCCGAATTCCAGGTCAAGCTGTTGCGCGTCTTGCAGGAAGGCGAATTCGAACGCGTCGGCGGCGCCGAAACCCTGAAAGTGGACGTACGCGTGGTGGCCGCCACAAACCGCAATCTCGAGGGACTGGTCAAAGAAGGCCGGTTTCGCGAGGACCTGTATTTCCGGCTCAATGTGATCCAGATAACGCTGCCGCCGCTGCGCGACCGCCCCGAAGACATCCCATTGCTCGCTCATCACTTCGTCAAGGAAGTCAGCCAGGAAAATAGCCGGGAGATCATGGACGTGACGCCGCGCGCGATGGCGGCGCTGCAAAGTTATTCATGGCCCGGCAACGTCCGCGAGTTGCACAACGTCATCGAATCGGTCATC
>JAPLSP010000761.1 GCA_026398575.1 Candidatus Sumerlaeota bacterium
GTCTTGCCAGACTACCATCGAGTCATCCCTGTTCGTTCATTACCGCGTCATCCACGCGCCGCAGGATGTTTTCGCCTTGCCTTCGCTGCCTGTGCCGAACAGAATTTTATGTGCCCATTTTGCGCGGCTAAAGGCATACAAAATATTGATGCTGAAAAAATTCTCCTTTCACGATTTCTTTGCCGGAAGCGGGCTGGTGACGGAGGCGCTCAAGCCTTATTTTGCGCCCGTCTGGTCCAACGACATCTGCCCTAAGAAAGCCGCTGTCTATTGCGCCAATCACGATCCGGGGCATTTCCATTTGGGATCGGTCGCGGATGTGAATGGCCGCGATCTGCCCCGCGCCGCTCTTTCATGGGCGAGCTTCCCGTGCCAGGACCTTTCGCTCGCCGGCAAGATCGAGGGCATCGAGAGCCGCCGCAGCGGCCTCGTCTGGCAATGGCTGCGCGTCATGGATGAAATGGCTGAAGCCGGCGGGCGCCCGCCCGTCATCGTCGCCGAAAACGTCGTCGGATTGGTTTCCGCGAAGAAAGGCGAGCACTACCGCCGGCTGCACGTCGCGCTGGTCAAACGGGGATACAAGGTGGGCGCGGTCCTGCTCGACGCCGCGCATTGGCTTCCGCAGTCGCGTCCGCGCGTCTTTGTTGTCGGCGTCCAATCGCAGATCGCCGCGTCGTCGCTCCAAACCAGCGGTCCAATCTGGTGTCATAACAAAGCGATCATCACAGCGGCGAAGGGCGCCAAGGATTGGGTGTGGTGGAAACTGCCCGAGCCGCGGGAACTGCGCCCTTCGCTCGATTCGATCATCGAGCCCGGCGCCGAATGCGATCCGCCCGAAAGGTCCGCCCATAATCTTGCGCTGATCCCGCCGCGCCATCGCGCCATGCTCGAGGAGAGCGTGTTGCTTGGCTTCAAAGTCTTCCCCGCTTATCGCCGCATGAGAAAGGGGCGCCAAGTTCTCGAATTGCGTTTCGATGGAATGGCCGGCTGCCTGCGCACACCGGAAGGCGGCAGCAGCCGGCAAATCCTTGTTATCAGCGAAAACGGCTCGCTCGCGACGCGCCTGCTGACCGTCCGCGAAACCGCCCGCCTCATGGGCGCGCCGGATAGTTATCAACTCCCTGCAAGATATAACGCCGGCTACAAAGCAATGGGCGACGCCGTGGCCATCCCCGCCGCACGCTATCTCGCGGCGAACCTGCTTCATCCTCTGACGAAAAGCCGTTGCCATCCGCCTATCTTTGCGCGAATCTTAATCAAGCAACGCATGACATCATGATAAGAGGCTTCCTTCCCATGGCTTTGACTCCGCTCACACACGCGCAAATTCAAACGCTCGCGTCGCAGGGATGCACGGCGGGCGACTGGAGCGCGATCCGTGTCGCCGCGAAGTTCGATCCCGCCCGCGTCCGCAACGCCCATTTCATCGGCGCGGTTTCGCTCGGCGCCAATGACGGCTTCATCGAACTCGACGGCGTTCGCCGCCCCTGCGGCATCGCCGGCGCCACCATCGCCGAGTGCGAGATCGGCGACAACGTCCTGATAGCCAACGTCGGCGGGGCGCTCTCGAACCTGCGCGTTGAAAGCGGCGCCGCCATCCAGAACGTCGCGGGCATCGCCGCCGAGCCGGACGCCGCGTTCGGCAATGGCGTGCGGACCGACACGCCGAACGAAGGCGGCGGCCGCGCGGTGACGCTCTTCAACGGCCTCAACGCCCAGATCGCCTACATCCTCTCGATCTGGCGGCATAACAAAGCCTTCATCGCCAACCTGGAAAAACTGATCGCCGCCGAAGTCATCAAAGCGCAGACCGGCAAAGCCGTCATCGCGGCGGGCGCCCGCATTCTGAATTGCGGCCAATTGCGCAACGTCGCCATCGGCCCCTGCGCGCGGATCGAAGGCGCCGTCCACCTCGAAAACGGCACGGTCCTGAGTTGCGCCGAAATGCCTTCGATCATCGGCGCCGGCGTCCAGGCCGAGAACTTCATCCTTTCCGAGGGCGCCACGGTGGAGTCGGGCGCGATCATCAGCAACACATTCGTCGGCCAGGGCGCGCGCGTTGGCCGGCAATTCTCCGCCGAAAACTCCCTGATCTTCGCCAACTGCGAATGCTTCCACGGCGAGGGCTGCGCGATCTTCGCCGGGCCGTACACCGTCTCGCATCACAAGTCCACCCTCCTGATCGGAACGCTCTATTCCTTCTACAACGCCGGCTCGGGCACGAACGCCAGCAATCACATGTACAAGCTCGGCCCCTGCCACCAGGGCATCTTCGAGCGCGGCTGCAAAACCGGCTCGTTCGCCTATGTGCTTCTCGAATGCCACATCGGCGCCTTCTCGGCCATCATCGGAAAACACATGACCAACATTGACACGCCTGACATGCCATTTTCCTATATCATGGACGACCACGGCACGCCCGCGCTCATTCCCGGTCTGAACCTGACGACGATCGGCACGGCGCGCGACGGCGAAAAATGGCCCACGCGCGACCGCCGCAAAATGAAGAACAAGCGCGATTTGCTGAACTACGAAGTTTATTCGCCTTACACCGTCGAAAAAATGCGCCGCGGAAGGGCCGGCCTGAACCGCCTGTATGAGGGACAGGAGAGCGATCCCTCGGGCGTCGTTTATGGCGGCGCGCGCGTCACGCGTACCCGGATGCGGCGCGGCATCGCCTCTTACACGATGGCCATCGCCCGCTATCTCGCCGGCAAGGTTTTAGACCGCATCGAAGCCGGACTCGCGGCGGGACAATCGCTCCCGCAGATCCAAGCCTCGCTGAAATCGCCGCGCAAGGCCGCCCATTGCGCCGAGTGGACCGACCTGTCGGGTATGCTCGCGTTACGCGAAAAGGCGGCGGCGATCGAAGCCGACGTCACGTCGGGCGCCATCGCCTCCATCGAAGAACTCGAAGAGCGCCTGCGCGCGATCCATGCCGCTTATGCCGATGACGAATGGGAATACGTCTGCGCGGCCTTTGAAACGGAATTCGGCGTCCGGGTTGAAAAACTCTCGACGCAGGACATGATCGAGGCCGTGGACCGGTGGGAAAAAGAAGCCAAAGAAATGGACGCTGCCATCCTGACCGATTCGAAGAAGGAATTTGGCGCGGCCTCGCACATCGGCTACGGCCTGGATCAGGATGAGGAAGTGGCGGTGAACGATTTCGAGGCCGTGCGCGGCAGCGCTGAGACGAATAAGGTCGTTTGCAAGGTCAGCGCCGACTTGGAAGCCATCTCCAAGCGCGCGGCTGATTTGAGAGAAAAGATCAAGCAGCTCGGTTAGGTTTTCGGTTTTCGGTTTTCGGTTTTCGGTTTTCGGTTTGCGGTTCACGATTCACAAATCACGAAACACGATTCACGATTCACGATTCACGATTCACGGATTGGGATTTGAGCAGCGCCCAGAGCGGTCTGCTATCTATCATTCACAGCCAAGGAGCTTGTTGTTATGCGCATCATTATCGAGCCAACCTATGACATGGTCAGTAAATGGGTTGCGGCCTATATCGCAAAGCGCATCAATGATTTCAAGCCCTCCACCAAAAAGCCGTTCATTCTGGGCCTGCCAACGGGTTCATCGCCGATCGGAACATATAAGGAATTGGTCCGCTTGAACAAGGAAGGCAAGGTTTCATTCAAGAATGTCGCCACTTTCAACATGGACGAATACATCGGCATTCCTCAAGCCCATCCGGAGAGCTATCATTCCTTCATGATGAATCACCTGTTCAACCATATTGATATTAATCCGAAAAATGTCCATATCCTCAATGGCAATGCCAAGGATCTCGACGCGCAATGCCGCGAATACGAGGAACAGATTCAAGCCGCCGGCGGCATCGAACTCTTCCTGGGCGGCATCGGCCCTGACGGCCACATCGCCTTCAACGAACCGGGCTCCTCGCTCCGTTCGCGCACCCGGATCAAAACCCTGATGACCGACACCATCATCGCCAACTCGCGCTTCTTCGACAACGATATCTCGAAGGTGCCGAAGACGGCGCTGACCGTCGGCGTTGGGACGGTGCTGGACGCGCGCGAGGTGGTGATCATCATCAGCGGCCACAGCAAGGCGCGCGCCCTGCATCACGTCATCGAAGAAGGCGTCAACCATATATGGACCGTCAGCGCGCTGCAATTGCATCCGCACGCGATGATCGTCTGCGACGACGCGGCCTGCGACGAAATCAAAGTCGGCACCTACCGCTACTTCAAAGACATCGAAAAGGATCATCTCGCGCCCGCTGAGCTATAAATATCTGGAGCGGTTGATTTATTTCAGAATATATTTATGACAGGATATATTGATGACAGAATATATTGATGACAGGATATATTTATGACAGGATAAATATAGGTCAGAACAAATTTCATGATTTACGATTAATATTATTATTCTGACCATAAATTATTCTAACTTCCATTTATCTTGTTTCTAATTTATTCTGTCTCTAATCCATCCTGTCTCTAATCCATCCTGTCTCTAATCCATCCTGT
>JAPLSP010000578.1 GCA_026398575.1 Candidatus Sumerlaeota bacterium
TTGGCTCTATCGGATCGGATGAAATTTGGCGCGGGCATCCGCAAACGTGGGAGGAATATCTGGCCATCAACGCCGGCCTGCTGAACGCCGACCAAGGCAGGCGCGCGATGCGATGGATCGCCGCGCACTACGGCTTCGAACCGCAGCCGGGCGTGCGCCTGCTTTCGTGCAGCGACTGGTGGCCGATCCGATGGAGCGTGCAATGGGTCCCGACCGGCGACACCTGCCTGGCGGCGCTGGCAGGATTGAAGTGCGGCGACGCGGACCTTTGGAGTCCTTATCTGAAGACCGTCACGCTCTCGGCGTTTCGCAGCGACTTTCCCGGAATCAATATGGGCATTTCCAACTTCGGCGCCGGCGGCGGCGATCGCGAAGACGTGGATTCGGTGGACCCGCATATTCATGTCGCCGTGCGCGGATTGTTTGGAATCGAGCCGGCATTGCATGAAGGCCGCCTGGATATCTGTCCGGCGTTTCCCTCCGATTGGCGCGAGGCAAGCATTCGCACGCCGGACGTGAGTTATGAATATAAGCGCGAAGGCGAGCGCGCCACGTTCCACATCCGCACGCCGAAGCCCGTCATCAAACACGTGCGCGCGAATCTCACCGGACCGGAAACTGTTACTCCATCCGAAACGGAATCCATCGTCACGGTCGCGCTCGGTCCGGCCATTGCCCCGCCGCAAGCAGCCGTGCAACCAACGATTCTGGCGGATCAGCAGCCGCCGGCGCCCCCGAAGCTGCTCTCCGAAGCCGAGCGCGGACGCCAAGTCCTCTTCAATCTCGCGGGAGTCTGCAATCTGACGCTCGAAGAATTCGCCGCGACCAAGTTCCTCTTTGATTATGCCGACACGCCATCTCCCCTGTCGAGCTGGTGGCATAATCCCGCGCTGGCGATGGCGCCGTCTGCGCGCGTCGTGGAAACGAGCGCGGGCGTGCGCTTCCTGACTTCCGGGCGGCCATATCCGGGCGCCGGCGCGACGCCCAGGAATCTTCTCGGCCTTGCCAGCTGGCGCCCATATCCGCTGCCAGGCGGCGCCTCGATCCCGGTCGGAATGCGCTGCCAGCGCCTCTTCCTTCTGCTCCAGTGCTATGTCCATCCGATGAAGAACTACCTCCCGAACGGCGAGGTTGTGTTGGTTTATGCCGGCGGGGAACGCGTCGTGGAATCGCTCATCCCGCCATTCAACCTCGACTGCTACTTCCAGCACTTCAGCCGCCAGGGCGCCGAGATTCCGTTCGGCCGGCTTGGGGCCTTTCCGGGGGGATGGACTCCAATCCATCGCGGAATGGCGACTGCGCACGCCGACGCGCTGGAGATTGCCTGCGATCCCGCGCGGGTTTTGGAAAGTGTGGAACTGCGCGCGACGTGCAGCGAAGGCGTGCTGGGACTGGCGGGGATGACGGCGATCGAAGCAGAAAGATAAAGATAGAAAAAACAGGCAGAATGATTGAGGGCAGAATGATTATCATTCTGCCCTCAATCATTCTGCTTTCAATCACGTCCCGAAATCAACAGACTTTATGGAAATATCTGTTGCATGCGGAGCTATAAAAGCTTTATTATGCGCTTGATCATTAGCTCCAATATGGCGTAACTGCCGGAGCAATCGGAATCAGCCGCAAAGGAGACCGGTATGGGCCGTGCTAAAGTGACGTGGATTGGCGCGTTCATTATTCTTATCTCTCTGGTTGAATGCATGATCGAGGTTAGTCAGTTCGAAGGCAGTGGTCCGGGAAACGCTATAAGATTCACAGCCACATTGTTTTTATGCATCGCCATGATGTGCGGCATTAATTGGGCGCGGTGGTTGATCGCCATTGGCTGCGGTTTGGGAGGGCTGATAGGTCTCAATATTCTCAGGTTCCTGGTTGACCATGAGATCAGCATTATCTCGCCAGTAGGGGGGTGGATTATATTTTTTTCCGTCATCAATTTTGCGTTTGTAGGGATTCTGATTTTCTCAACCGATGTCAGCCGATATTACGTATGCCTTTAGCCGCGCAAAATGGGCACATAAAATTCTGTTCGGCACAGGCAGCGAAGGCAAGGCGAAAACATCCTGCGGCGCGTGGATGACGCGGTAATGAACGAACAGGGATGACTCGATGGTAGTCTGGCAAGAC
>JAPLSP010000665.1 GCA_026398575.1 Candidatus Sumerlaeota bacterium
ATCACGGATGGCAGCATGGCGCCCGTGGCCGTTACGTGGTGGATCATGACGTTCTTGAGCGAGCCAGGTTGGGCGTTGACCTTGTCGCGCAGTCGGGCGCCCAGGCGGATGAAGATTGGCGCGCGCGCGTTCTTCATGACGATATTGGAGACCGCAACGTTCGAGACATTGCCGCCGTCCACCGTTTCGATGGCGACGCCGGAAATGGCGCGCATCTTCGGTTCACCCGGATCGTTATAGATCACGGAATTCGAGAAAACGATATTCTCAAAGCCTTCCTTTGTCTCCGTCCCCATTTTGAATGCATTGCACGTGGTCGTGAGGATGCAATTCGTGATGGAGATATTGCGCGACATGCGCCGCATACCAAGATCGTCGGTGTTCTTTAGGACGATGGCGTCGTCGCCGGTGGAGATGACGCAATTCGAGATCGCGACGTCGCGGCTGGCGTCAATGTCCAGGCCGTCGGTGTTGGGCCCTTCGAGCGGATTGCGGATCGTGACGCCGTCTATCCTCGCGCTGTCGCAGGCCAGCAGATGGATCGTCCATCCGGGCGCGTTCTCGATCCGCACGTCGCGAATCGAAATATCCCTGCACTCGACAAACTGCGCCAGCGGCGACGGGCGCGGCTTGGGTCTCAGCCAGAATTGCGCAACCTCGCCCCAGCCGGCGCGCTCGCGGCCAATGACTTGCTTCTCTTCGCGAACCCAATAAGCCGGCCCCGAGCCGTCAATCCGCCCGCCGCCCGCCAGCCCGATATTGTGCGCGCCACGGGCATAGATCAAATGCTTGGCGGCATAATCCGCGAGACTGGGACTGCCCAGCAGCGTCGCGCCTGAATCCAGGTAGAGCGTGACGTTGCTTTTCAGAACGATGCCGCCGCTCAAGAACGTCCCAGAGGTGAGACACACCATCCCCCCGCCCGCCGCGGCGCAGGCGTCAATGGCTTTCTGAATGGCGGCGGTATCGGTCGTCTTTCCATCGCCGGCGGCGCCGAAACGGCGGGCATCGAATATGTTGGCAGCCTGCGCCGCGAACGCAGACGAAGACGGAAGCGCGGGAGACAAGCGCGCGTTGTCGGCGAACTGCCCAGCCGCATATTGCGATAATCCCAGCGATAGGGCGGATAGGGCGAATAGGACTGATGCGGGACATGATCGCATAGTGCGCTGCCTCCGATGTTCTAAGACTTCCGATGTTCCTTCGATGAAGAAAAACGAATATCTTGTCACGGCATCCTCCGTTATGCGTTCGGCGCGCGATGATTCTCGCTCTCAGCCAGCACTTCCTTGAGTTTGCGGTCATTGATGGCGGATTTGATTGCTGCCACGATTTCGTCTGCAGCCGGGACGTGCCGGCGGGCGATTCGCAGCCTGAATTCGCCGGCTTCCGCATTGGGAACCTGGGCGGCAGCCTGCAAATCCGAAATGCGAACGATAAGAGTGCGGCGCAGAAAGCGATTTCGAAACGCGAAGGATTCTATCTGCTCCACCGGGAATGAAACCTTGGTGTAATCCGATTTGATTACGCCGAAGACACTGTCGGCTTTGCGGAATTCCATCAGCAACGTCGCGCCGTCGAATGTGAGTATCCCTTCGGCTTCTCCAAATCCGCCCCAGATATCTCCGATTTTGAATGGCGATGTCAGCTTGGGCATATCCAGTCGCTCCTTGCGCATGAGTCGCGCTCAAAGATATTTGCGCAATGAATTGCTTCCTCTTCTAGCGCAGAGGGTAATCCTTTAGCGCAGAGGAATCTGAATATTATAGGAATGCTCGCGCTTGGCGGTTTCGTCCACGGCGAAGAACAACACGGCGGGCTTGCCGTCTTCGATGTAGAGCTGGGGGCGTTCGAGCGAATTCATCTTCTGCCGCCGCCCATCCGCCCAAACAACTTCGGTCGTCGCCACCAAAGGATGCTTTGACAGCTTCCAATCCAATCCGTCCTTGGACTCGAACAGCGCAGTGGATTTTCCCTGGCCGGTAAAATGCCCGGCGTTGTCTTTGACGATCGCCCAATAGCGGTCGCCCATGAACCAGATGAAGGGGTCCTCGGCGGCAAACGCCACCCCCTCTTTCACAAAAACCGGCTGAGGATGTTTTTTGAAAGGACCGAGCGGACTGTCGCCGGTCGCCACGGCATGGAAGACTGGACCGCCGAAGGGCAGTTTGTTTTTGTCTCCGACGGCCTTATATACCAGCAGATAGCCGCCATCGGGCCGCTCGGTCGCGCTGGGATTGGAGCAGCAGAGCGCGTCGTAAAAGCCGGGCGTCGGTTCGATCAGTGGCTTATCCATCCGGCGCCAGGGACCATCGGGGCTGTCGGCCTCCGCGACTCCGATTCTTTGATTATTGCGATGCGTCCAATTCAGCGTGGCCATGGCTTTGCCGTCGCCGGTGTTGCCCATGTAGTAGAGATAATACTTGGCGCCGAAGCGATGGACGTTGGGATTGTGCGTGCAAAGGCCGTCCCAATATTCCTTGCCGCGCGCGGGCAGCGCCACGTCTTTGTGTTGATAAGGGCCGGTGGGCTTGTCGGCGACGGCGTGGGCGATTTCGGAATGCGTGACCCACGCGTAGTGCCCCAGTTTGCGCGGCCAGCGGGAATAATAGAGATGATATTTGCCATCGTCGCCGCGCACCATCGTGCCGCACCAGATGTAGTAATTTTCGTCAATGAATTTGGCCGTCAGCGGAACCGGCTGAATCATCGCGGCGATATCGAGGTCTTCCGTCGAGGAAGTTTTTTCTTCGGCGGCGCCCGGCGAAACGAGCAGGCAGCCAAATACGCAAGTCCAGGATATCTGCCATAGTCCTGTTTTCATTGTATTGCTCCTGGCAGTTGCTCCATCCAGCTTTGGCAGGCGGCATTTTCTGGACGAACGTGGACCAGCACGGACAAACACGGACTGACACTGACCAACACGGACTGACACTGACAAACAGCCTTGTCATTTCAATACTGGTTCCTTGGGGGCTTCTGTTTTCTTGGGCGCCGCTTCCTTCTTGGGTTTGGCCGGCTTTTCGGCTGCATTGGCATCCTTGGGCGCGGCGGCGGCTTTGGGCGCGGATTTCGGCGCCGATGAAACCACGGATGTTTTTGGGACGGGTGTTGGGCTCTTGGCGCCGATATATTCATCCCAGCATTTCTCGATCATGTCTATCGCGGGCATCTCGCCTTCCGCAATCAGGAACCGATACTTGATAGTCAGCGCCTCGCCCGACTTGATCGCGCTCTTGAAGAATGCGCCAAAGCGCGCGTAGTCGCGATAGGCGGAGAACTTTGTGTTCTTCGGATTGTCGGGGTGATTCATCTCGACAACGCTGTAGCGTTTGCTGTTGAGGGTAAAGGTCTCGCCCACCCACGGATAATCGAGGTCCGCCGTCGGCTTGGCGCCTTCCTTCGGGAAGACATAGACGGTCTCTTTCGGGATGACTTCATTGGCGGGGCGAAAGTGAACGCCCGAATGCTCGGGATCGCCGTCGAGGGTCACGTCGCCATTGGGCGCTTTGAGTTTCGCACTGAAATCCACCAGGATGCGCCCTGGGGCCGGCGCGCGGCGGATCGTCATCGTGCGCTCCTCTTCGATGATCGGCTTGCCGGATTCGTCGTTCCAATTCGTGAGCGAGACGATCGTCGCCTGATCGGCGGAGGCTTTTTGTTCGAGGAATTTCTGGTGGACGATTTCGCCACCCTTCATGTGCCAGCGGTCATAGGTCTTGCCGCCAAAGCCGATTTTGTTCCATCCGATGAAGATGCCGCGATGATGCGTATATTGTCCGCCCGGGCCTTTGGTGATGGGCGCCTTGCCCTCGGCGTCGAAGACGTGCAGATACGGTTTGTAAGTTTCGTTGAGTTTCGCCGACGAGGATTTGTCGTATGCATACATATAACGGGCGGCGATTTTGCCATCGAGCAGAATGTCGAGATATTCGCCCTTCTTGTCGTTAAACGAAAAACCATTCTGCTCTTGAGCCGCCACTGTGACAGACATTTGCATGGCGCCCGCTGCAATGGCCATGGCCAATAAACAGCGGATTGCATACACGCGCGTTATCTTCATAACATTTTCCTTTCGCAGAAATTAGAATTTTATTGCGCAATAATTTATGGGCGGATCATGCCGAAAAAAAGAGAGGGGAATCAAGCGCCACGTTGCAGACAATCCTGACTTCAATGCCTGAAATATTTCCTCTATTGATTGAGCAAACCGGCATCGAAGGTTTATTGAGCGCCCCTGGGCATTTGAGGCCGAGGCCCTGGCGCGGACGATGGGGCGCCGGGATAGATAACCTCATCCAGATTGGCATTGAAATTTTTCGCCTGCGCGCGGTCGGCAGCTTCGCAAACGGCGGCGCAGACATACAGCGCAATCGGCGGTCCTGCCGGTTCGAGCGCCTCGACAATATTCGAACGATCATAAGCCTTGCCGGCTTCGTTATCACTAAATGCGCGCAGGGGTTTCCGCGGCAAGCCCTGCGGCGATTGCAGGAGTCTATCCATATAGGCGCGGTCGCAATTCAGCCGCACAAACCGCGCGCCGGCTTTGCGGAATCCTTCCACTTGCGCCAGAATATGGGGGTGATCGGGAGCGGCTTGGACGTGGTCGCGTTCGCCGGCATATACAATCACCGCGACATCGGGACAATTTTTCACTGCTTCCGAGAGGCTCGTGACTCCATCGCGCCAGCGCCAAAACTCTTCGCCCTCCGAAAGCGAAGGGACGTGCGAAGGACGCGCGCCCTTGTATAAATTCCGCCGCTCGGCTTCTTTCAGCAGGCGGGGCGAGTAGTAGGCCTTGAGGCCGGCGCCGGCATCGCACATCAGCGCATTGACCGCGTAGTCCTTGTCTTTGGTAAATTGGCCATCGCCATCCACGTCAAAAAAGAGCGCGCCTTTCAGGCCTTCTGCGCTCTGCGGCAGTCGCCGGAAAAAGAAAGGCGCCTCGTTCGGCGACCAGGCGAGTTTCGCCAGATCGAGTATTCCTGTCTTGGGGTCATACGCCGGATTGAGGCCCATCTCGAATCCACCGAGTTCCGCGTTGACGGCGCCTTCGCCATAAGGCGATTCCATCGAGACATAGAACGCCAGATCGGGAAACTCTTTGCCATGCGCCGCCATGACCATGCTGCAGGCGTTGCCGCCATTGCTCGAACCGATGATGCCGCAATTCGAGGTCAGCACTTTCACGTCTTTGACGATGTCACCGATCTTGCGCCCGTCCTTGCAGGCGATGCGCCCCGTCGCAAAGCGGATCACGTCGGCCAGCGCCCGGACGCACTTGGGGCCGCGATAGTCGTAGGTTCCGCCGCTGGCCGTTTCGCCGCGCCCGCCGCCGGGAAACGCGAAGTAAATTTCCACGAATCCAAGTCCGATATATTCCGGCGGTCCGGCGGCATCCCCCGCCTGCACGCCACCTTGAACGTGGATCACCACCGGCGCGCCCTCGTCATAACGCGCCTGCTTCGGCGCCAGCACGCGCACGGCCACGCCGCGATCTCCAGCCGTCTCGCACGGCACAAAGCAAACTGTCCCCTGGAGAGCAAATTCTGGAGGACGAGGTAAGCGTCCATCGCCAAGCGGCGCGCGCTGCGGTTGGGCCGCGGCGCCATTGGCCAACAGCATCAATGCTGCTATGAACAAATATGGAACGAAAGAGGCCATAAGCTATTTATAATCTTCACCTTCCGCTTGGGCGAGCAATGATGATATGCAATCGAGATTATAGCCGGGCCGCAAGCCCATCGCGTGTGGCTTCATACGATAGCGACGCGACTTAACGGGTTTTTCAACGCGATCGAGATTCATTCGAAGCGTTTCATGAACTGCAGCTTTTCTAGGTTTGCTCAACTTGGGCGCCAAGGCTCGAGTCCTATCCGAAAAATAATCATTTTTAATACGCGGGATAATCCTCCTTATCCCGCTTCGGCTCAAGGCGAATCGCCATGCCGCCTTGGGCTGTCATGGGCGCCTTCAATACCGCGCTCGAATCAACCAGGAATCTTTCGATCTTCACGTGCGTGCGCGTTTCGGTCTTTGGATCGTCCGAATAAATGTGCGCGGCGTATTTTTTCCCCGCCGGCAGAAAAGCAAGAGGGATATCCAGCGAACGCGGTTCACCGCTGTTCAGGCAGCCGATGAACCAGCTTTCGCCGCTGCGGCGCGCGATCACGGCGTACTCCCCTATCCTGCCGTGAATCACTTTCGTCTCGTTCCAGACCGTCGGAACACGGTCGTAAAATTCCAGCTCCGGTTCGTCCCCAATCGAAGTTTGCGCATTGCCGGCGCCTCCCAGCTTTTGCGGCGCATTGGAAGGCCGGTCATACCAATATAAAAATTGCCACGGGCTATAGAGGCAGACTGCTTTCGCGAGTTGAAAGGCGTGGCTGGCGTTTTTGTCCACGCGCTGGTCGTAGTAACAAATCGTATTGTCGGCGGGACCGGCCAGAAACCGCATGAACAGCAGCGCCAGCGTCTGCGAATTCACGGGGCTTGTCTCGTCGCCGGAGATACCCTCTTGCGTCATCAGGTTTGGATACGTGCGCGCATAGCCGGTGGGGCGGTATTCGTCGTGCACGTCCACCATGAGATGATATTGCGCCGCCTTGCGGATGGCTTCGTGCAGCCAACTGGTCCATTGCTGCGAACCAACATTGACGAAGCCGAACTTGACTCCTTTGACGCCCCATTTTTGGTAAAGGGGAAACACTTCATCGGCCTGTTTTTCAAGCGCGAGGTGATTTACGTAGAGGATAATGCTCACGCCGCGCTCATTGCCGTAGCGGATCACCTCCTGCAAATCCAGCGGGCCTTTGGAGCGCGCGGGATCAAGATGGACGTCGCGGGCGTCGGACTTGGGAGAGCCTTCGGGGCCATACCATCCGGCGTCGAACTCGACGTATTGCAGGTTGCGCCTGGCGGCGAAATCCACGCACGCCTTGCCGCCGACGGTCGAAAGCGTCACTTCGCGGATCACCTTGCCCGGCTTGATCCAGGATGTATCGGCGATGGCGCAGGGATCGTTCAGGTTGAGGATGATGAAATTATTCTCCAGCAGGCGACCGGCGCTCTCGGCGATCATGATTACGCGCCAGGGCGTCGTCAAAGGCAGCGCGGACTTCACGCCGCCGCTCAGCTCGCTCACGAGGCTGTTGGCAGGACTATTTGCAGGGCTATTCGCCTGTCCCTTCAGCGGCGCGAACTTCATGCGCGCATAATCCACAAGACGCGCCTCGGCCAGCGACACAAATAGATCGTCGGCAATCTGAATCGTCAGCGGACGTTCGCAACCCGGCTTGATCTTGCTGAGCGTGACTTTTGAATACTTGCCCTGCGCGGAATATACAGCCCAGGCGGTATGATCGCCGAGAAATCGGAATTCGCTCTGTTCGCGGGCGATGCTGACGCTGTCCATCGCTTCCTGCTTGGGGATCGTGTAGCAGAACGCGGCGCCTTCGTTGTATGCGCGGATCGTCATCATCAACCGGCGATGCGGCGCCTGAGTCTCCTTTAGCTCGATAGCGGTTTGATTATAGTTGTCGCGAATGGAATCGCGCTCGCCATAAACCGGCTTCCAGACGCTGTCATGGCTGCTGGCCGTCGGCTTGACGATCTCCAACCCATCCTTCATCGGGGCGCCTTCGATCTCCAATCCCAGCCGCGATTCGCGGATGATTGCTTTGCGGTTATAGGCGACCCGATAAATCGGGCAGTCCTTTGCCCCTTCGAAATCCTTCACCTCGAAGGTTATCGAAATTTTGCCATCCGGCGATTTGAGTTCGAGTCCGTGCGCGACGCCTGATAGTATCAGAATCGCTATGCTCAAAGAACTGGTAACGAAACTGCGTGTGTGTAGCATCTTGTGACCGCCTGTGATTGATTTCCGAGATTATTGTGGCGCAAATACGGTGCGCACTTCAAGCGTTGGATCACCTGGGCAAGATCGGCAGAGAAATTAGCCGTTGACCGATTCCTCCTGAATGTAAAAGATAGCGGGAAAGTTGAGCGGCAAAACAAAGAGAGGAAAATTACCGGATAATGAGTCGTTCAGTATATCTAGATACAACGATTCCCAGTTACCAATTTGATGACCGGGAATCCATGAAATCGCTGATGCCTATGTTCGCAATACGTTGATGCCACAGGAAGCAGGAGGAGACGCTGTTCACCTTGCTTATGCATCACAGTACAAAATTGATTTTTTGCTGACTTGGAATTGCAACCATTTGGCCAACGCCAATAAGAAGCAGCACATCCGTGTCATCAATGCAAGGCTGGGACTCTTCACGCCAGAAATTATTACTCCACTTCAGTTGTTTCCTGAAAGGTAGAGAAGAAATGTACACAAACGAATTGCTGGAAGAAAAGGCTCGCGCCCAACGAATCCTAATCTCTGATGCTGAGAAGGCGGGGAAGGATTATATGACATATACAGAAGATCTAGTCCGCGAGCTATACCGAAGCAAAGGATGGGCTTTGAATTTTGTCAAAAGCGCTAGCGCCAGTCCCGCCACGCCTTCTGGCAACCCAACAAACGTGATCGGATAGCGCCACGATTCAACTGGGAGCCAGCCTGACATGAATCAATTCGACGAAACAGAAACTGAGACCGAGACCGAGACAAGGACAGACACTGGCCAATCATCAATGCAACGGCCCAAGTGGTGGTATTTTATACTAGCCTATGGGATTGCCCTTTTTCTATCTGGTGGCGAGTATTTGCTTGCGCCGCAGTTCTTGATATTCGCCCTGTTCTTTTTCCCTGGGGGCTTGCTTTATTTCTTCCCTGGGGAGGCGAAATCCGATGCGTTATTATTCTTTGGTCACATATCTTATCTGATGCTGATTATTATCGGCTCTTTCACGCGCAGCTATAAAATACTATATCTCCTGGTTATTCTGCTATTGATCAATACGATTGGCTGTAGATTCATGCAGGCCAAGATGAGCCAAGACTGGAGCCACATGACCAACTGCCCATCGCAGATGGACCGTACGCGCTCTCTTGCGCACAATGACCACTGAACCATTCCGATTCTACTGCTGGCGCGGCGAGTTCAGTGTCAGCTGCGCCAGCCGCGATAGTGTTCCGTCGCTTTGTTGGATGCAATTTTGGAGCCATTGTTTGGCTTGGCCGTCTTTGTCGCCGCAGCGATAGAGGGCGCAGGCGATCATTGCGTCGCGCAACGAATCCCGGCTCAGAGCCTTTTGGGCTGCCGACCTGGCGTCGGTTTTGGCGCCATTCTTTGCATCGGCGCCACGAGTGGCATTCTCGCCGCTGCCGGACAGCAGATCGGCCAACGGCGCGGCGCCAGCGGGGTCTCCAATGCGGCCGAGGGCGAACGTTACCGAGCGGAGGAGCTGAAAGTCGGAGATAGCCGCTTTGTCTTTGGCGATCTCCACCAGGAGCGGCACGGCGCGGCGGTCGCGCGCGAATCCGAGGGCGCGGATCATCCCGTACTTTCCGCCCCAGCCTTTCGACTTGTTCGCTTCTTGGACGGAATCACCCTTGAGAGATTCGATCAAGGTGGACGCGCCGGTTCCATCGCCCATCACCGCGAGAAGCTGCGCGTAGGCAAGCTTGTCCTGACCTGACGCCTTTTCGTACGCGTCGCGCAGAAGCGGCGCGGCCTCCTTGGGCTGCGCCAGCAGAAGCGCGACGTTCTTGTAAGCCCCGCTCTCGGGCGGCGCGGCGTTCTTGGGTTCGGCCTGTATGACCGCCGCGTCTTTGTATATTTCCTTCACCCCGCCCACGGCCGCTTTCAGCTTGTCCGCGAGGATCGGGTAGGAATCGCGATCCGTCAGCACGGTGGGCGGCAGATTGCCGATCTCCACCAGGTGCTTCTGCAGCGCTTTGATATCCACCTGCCGGAGCGCGGCGCCACTCTTGGCCGTCCATGCCGCAGCCACGCCCGCCGCATAGCCGAGGTTGTGCAGGTCCGGCTGCATGCGCAGGATCGGCATGGCGTCGCGATGGGCGCTGATGCCGAGGCCGACGACGAGGATTCCTTCCATTCCCTTCGGCAACATGCAGCGGTAGGGCATGTAGGCGTGGAAGATTTTCCTCGAGACTTGCGTCACAGAAAAGAAGGGATGGATCTGATAGCCGTGGCTGTCATAGTTGCTGGCGGCGTAGGTGACGCTGTCGGGGAAGGTGCGCTCGTTGACGATGTCCAGCCAATCAATGCAGAAATCTCCGACGATGCGGCGCCGCTCGCGCGTGTCCATCAGCTGCCCGAGATCGAAGGTCCGCACGCCCGAGCGAAGTTTGTCTTCGATCACCGCTTTGATGTTGAGCGGATCGGCGTCATCCACCGGCCTGCGGTCACCGTTATAATACGAGTCTCCCAGGTTGCGGCTGGGCAGGTGCGCATTCTGGAGGGCGTAGTCGTCCTCAACGAAGACATAGTTTGCGCCGGCGTCAATGGCCACGTCGGAATTGCCCGTGCCGTCTATCACCACCTTGGCCAGAACCACTCCGCGCCCATAAGGCGTGGCGATGATCGCTCCCTTGACGCGGTTTCCCTCGACCAGCGCGCCGCATCCGAGCGCGCCGTACCAGATGTCGGCTTTGGCTTTGCGCAGTTCGCTGCGATACCACTCCATGCGAACCTCGACTGGATTGTCGGGAATGCCTGTGGTGAAGCCGACGCGATTGCCGCAATAGTAGCCGCCGATCATGCCCGTCGTCCCGACGCCGCCGAGGGCGTTGAGATATTCCACGAGCAGCGTATGAGCGCCCTGCCGCGCGGCGGAGATGCCCGCCGGAGCGCCCGCCGTGCCGCCGCCGATCACCACGACGTCATAGCTGCCCAACACGGGCAGCGCGCCTTCATCTTCAGGGACGGCGCCTGTTGACGCGCCGGGACGCATTCCGGCGAGAGGCTCTTTGACCTCGCCGCTCGCCGCGGCGCCCACCGCCTTGGCCCGCGCGACGCGGACGCCCTGCAACGCCGGCGCCGCTTTGGCCTCCATTGCGGATTCCCTGCCGATACGCGCGCCCGTTTCCATATAGGCCAGAGGACGCAAAATCTTTTCCGCGATCTCCCGCGGCATATCGGCGCACGGCCCCAGCACCCACAACCGCGTCAGCCCCTCGGGACGGAAAACATCCAGTTCGATCTTGTCGGCGCCTTTCCATTCCGCGCTGGCGCTTTTATTGGCTTTCATCGTCTGGGGATAAATGAAGAAAGGCTCGTCCGCCGTATAGAGCTGCGTGGGGACATACGCCAGGTCGCGAACCTTTTGTTCGAGGTTGGCGCGCGCCGCCCAGCTGTCGTCGGGCAGATCGAGTTTGAGTGTGTATTCAAACCAGAAGGTATCTTTTTCCGAAAAAGCGATCTGGCGCTTGGAGGGCTTGGCGTCGCCCGTGTTTCCAACAGGAAGCGGCAGCTTGCGGACCGAGACCTGTTCGCTCTCTTTCTTCGCCTCCTTGGCGATGGAAATCCATTTCACGTTCTGCGGACCGGCGACGAATGGCCGGAACTTCGCGCCGGCCCAGCGGGCGACAACGGCCTGCTGGGTCGCGTCTATGATGACTTTCGCCAGGACGGCCTGCCGCCCCGCCCGATTCGCCATGACGACACCCGCCGGCTTGCCCTGTCCATCCACAAGCAGGTCCGCCGGATAGCAGCCATAAAGGAATTGCACGCCCGACTCGGTCAACGCCTGATCGAGCGCGCGCTTGACCTGCATCGGAATCGAGGACGATTTCGGTTCCGCTTTATCCGGCGAGGCCGCCGGCTCGATCAGAATTTCGCCGATCAGGATGCGGGTGGCGCCCGCGCTCTTCTTGAAGAAGCATTTCACGTAGCGCGTGGATGCGGCCATATCGAGAGATAACGTATTCAGCGTCGCGGTTGAGTTGTCATTCTTCGCTTCGCCGATCTGCCGCCAATCGCGTTTGTCGTTGCTGACGGAAACGGTCATGCTGTCCGCGTTATAATCTTTAGCGCGAAAAACCATGGCGTGGATTTTTTTGACGCCGCATTCCTTGCCGAGATCAATCACGATGTTCACGTCATCGTCATACTGGACGCTTTCATTGACCGGATTGCTCCATTGATTGTCATTCAGGAGCGTCGGCGGGTCCGTGTCTTTGTGCTTGGCGGCAGAAAGCTTGTCGGCGGCGTAGGCAAAGGGGAGGCCGGCGGTCGAGTCCTGCGCGTTGAAGATGCTGTGAGCCAGGGGGGAATTGGGCTTCTCATCCTCTTCGAGATAGAGGCGCATCGCGCCCGCCATGTCTTCGCCAAGATAGTTGTGTGGCGCGGCCAGAAAGACTTTGGCGCCGGATTTGGCCGCCGACACCGCGGCCGCGACCGCTCCGCTGCCGCCGCCGACCACGACGACGTCCACGTCGTAGGCGACGGGAATCTGCCGAGCCGATTCGAGAACCGCCGAATCCGCCGCCGCCGCTGTTGGAGAAGCGACGGGCAGAAGATTAGCCGCGACAAACAAGGCCGCTGCGATTGCATGAAAGCGAATTCTCATTTTACAGACTCCTATGCTAAAAAATATCTAAAATCTTTGTGATGGATAAAAGTGGTTGTTTATTAGCGTTCATTAGCGTTTATCAGTGGTTTCTCAGTATCGTTGAGATTGCCACGGATAATGCCGATTGGGGCTGTGTTCAGAAGAGAGACTACTCTTGGGCAACCGCTAATGCGCGCTAATCAACGCCAATAAAAATGTTCTCTGGAAACACCTGAATTTCAATTTAAGTGCGAATTTCCCGTTCCACCTGCGCAGGAGGCTAAAATCCCGTCGGCGTCATGTTTGGGTTTAGCCTGATGGCAGGCTGCGCCGCAGGGGCATTGGGCCTGGGCTGCATTGTCGGCGGAGTATAGGTTTGCGTTTCATATTTCAGATTGCCATCCGCAGCCGTCTGAACCATGGCCCTGCTTGATGTGGTACGGACCTCGAACGAAAAGGTGATCTGATTGTTGGCTGTGATCTGGTTGTTGGTTGTGATTCTGTTGAGCCGGCGGATCTCGCCCTGAGGAAATGTCTTGGTCACGGCATCCGAGACGGCCCTCGGCAGGGCGGTTGTTTCGATGCGCTCTGTCACTTCCATGAGCGAGCCATCCGCGGCGGCCATGACCATGGTGGGTCTTGCGCTTCGCTGATAAGGGGCGCCAGCAGGAGCGGCGACCGCGGCGATGGAAGCGGAGGTGGGCGATTCCCAATAATAAGTGAGCGCGCCACTATGTGCGCCGCCCACGGCAATGGTCTCCCGCGCGTTGTGCACGCTGCCAGTAGGAACGATCTTTTTGAATGACTCGACAAGCGTCGTCGGAACGTCGCTTAACGCCAGCGCTGCATCAATCGAGCCGGCAACGCCTGCGGTGGTTACTGTCACGTTCGCAAGCGCCTTGCGGACGCCGGATGCAAGGCGCAAAAAATATCTGGCTTCGTCCGGCCGCTTCGTCCCGTCGCTGATGGTATAGTCAGGCGCGGACTTGTTGATGGCGTCTTTGATCGGCGCAGGAATCTCCGAGAGACTTAATGTTTTGATCTGTGGGGTAGCGGCGTTCTTTGCGGGCGCAGGTCTCGCCGCGGGCTTTCCTGGAGCGATGGGCTTCGGGTTGGCTGGTTGCATTTGAGCAAACGCGGCAACGCTGAAATGGATCGCGATGGCGCTCATCGCCGCCCAGGCCAGGCCTTTGCGCATCGCTATAGCGCTGACTCTCATTTTTTTGCTCCCTTGCATAGTTTTCTTATGCGCGTGTTGCGGAAGCAGTTTGCCGCCGATGGCCGCCGCACTCAAGGGCAATACGACGGAAGAATCAGAGCAGAGTCCGATGGCCCCTCAATCGAAGACTCTATCCTTTCTTCACAACCGCTTCGCGCTCCAGACCAAGCGTGCGCTTGTTCACGGCGCCGGGATCGTCGTTTTCGGGCAGGGCTTCTTTCCAATAGACGTCCGCCACGGGCTTGAAGAGGTTCAGTATCTGGGCGAGCAGGACGGGATCGGGCGCCGTTCCGGCGACCTTGACGTTGGTATCCACGTGGCGCGTCTTGCTCATGCCGACGAGCGTGACGGCGACGTCCTTATGAGCGAGCGCGAACTGCATTGCCAGGTCGGCGATGTCCACGCCCTGCGCGCTGCAAAGGCAGGCTGCTTGCGCCGCCGCGTCAATCACGCGCTGCGGCGCGGGGTGCCAGTCGGGAGCGCCTTTTTCCGTCAGGACGCGCATGTGCAGCGGCGAGGCGTTGATGAGGCCGACGCCTTTCTTGCGCGCAACCGGGGTCAGAAAACGATCCATCGTCATGTCCAGCAAGTTGTAGCGGCAATAGGTGAGCACCGTATCCACCGGCTGCGTTTCGGCCAGCGCGGCCAGCGGCGTCAGAGGATAGCCGGTGATGCCGACGAAGCGCGTCTTGCCTTGTTCGCGCAGCTTGTAGAGCGCGGGGAGAGTTTCATTGACGATTTGCGCGCGGGGGGCATATTCGACGTCGTGAATCTGCAGGATGTCCACGTGATCGGTCCGCAGGCGCCGCAGACTTTCATCAATCGAAGCCATGACGCGCTTGGCCGAATAATCGAATCCGCCTTCCTCCGGCGTGATTCCATAACGGCAGGCTTTGGTGGCGAGAATGACCTTGTCGCGTTTGCCCTGGAGAAATTCGCCGAGACGCGTTTCCGCGAGCGTCCGTCCGTAGTAAGGCGCCACATCGAAATAATTGATGCCACAGTCAATGGCATAGTGGACGGCGCGACGGCCTTCCTCGGGATCAATGGCGCCAAATTCCGCGCCCAAGGGCGAAGCGCCAAACCCAACCACGGAAGCATTGAGCCCCGTCTTTCCCAGCTTGCGATAAATCATCTCCGGCATATCTTTGTCTCCAATCATTAGCGTAGGTCCCGGACGCCGGACGGGACTGACAGTTTACGTCATCAAGCCACAGCGTACATCAAGGGCTTTGCCGCCTTCAGAGCTCTGGCCGCCTTTAGTCCCGTCCGGCGTCCGGGACCTACTGGCATAATTACTTTCTTGCTCCCATTTCGTTTGAGCGGGCCACCTTACTCCCAAAGCTGGCGCCGTTTCTGTCCGCATGAATCTACTCTTCCTGAATGAGGATATGCGATATACTTGTGAGATCGTAATTTCAGATACGATTGCTTAACGCATCAGCTTCACCACGATATAGGGCGTTTCTTTTTCGAAATTCGGGTAGATCGTCCCGTTGCCTTGGGTATCCATCGCTTCGATCAGATACATGAAATCCCACTTGGGGTCAACCTGCTCGGCCGGGACGGTCGCCTGATATTGATTCTTCACGTCCGTCGGCGCCATCGGCAATGTTTCATAGTCCAGGCGCTGGTTGACGCCGCGATAGCGCAGACGAACCCATTTGACGCCGGAGGGATCCGAAACTTCGGCGGTGACGACGATGGGCTTTCCCGCCGGAGCGCTGGCGATGGGGCGATGCTTTATGATGGACGGCTCGATGTCATCCGAAGCGCCGATGGATACGATGGTCGGAGCCGCCGGCTTCAGGCTTTGCCGTTGCTTCTCCAAGTCCGCCAAGCCTTTCTCCAGCGCGGCGAGTTCGTCCTTCCAGTGTCCGCAAAGGTCCGCTCTGCGCGCGCCCATCATCAGGTCTTCGGCATATACGCCACCCGCCGCAGCCACGAGCTGCTTCCAGGCCTCAAGGGCGCTGCGCTCGCTGGCGATGGCGGCGTTGAGATATTTCGGGTCCTGCGCGCGCTTGAATAAATCGTAGCTGACGGCGGCGGGAATCCGGCGAGCGTGAAACAGCGCCAGATTGGCCAATATCCTCAGATCAACAATCGTCGAATCGCGTTCCTTGCTCACACGGCTGCGATTGCCGGTCTCAACCGCATCTACTTCCCGGAGGATTTCATGGGCGGTCTGGGCGAACCAGCGACTGGTCTGAAGCGGGCGGACTTTCGCCGTTTCCTTTTTTTCGAGCAGATTCGCCGCTTCTTCGTCAAAGCTGGCGAAAATCTGGATATCGCTTCCCTCGGCTTTTGCGTATGCGGGCAAGTCTCCCAGCCGTTGTTTCTCCGCCCAGCCGCGCGTCATTGGGAAATAACCGTAGGGATAGCACGAGGCGACGATGCGCGGCAAAATCCAACTGGCCTTATGCAAAGCGTTCTCGATATGGGGCGCGGCTTCCTTGCCGAAGCGCAACTCGAATTCCTTCTGCCACACTTCCGGCGGCGTGTTGGGGTTATAGCCCATCCGCCCGAATACCTGGAAGAAATGCCAGTACCGCTCGAACTCGTAATCGTAGTAGCGGTATTGCGGCGTCAGCAGATCGAAGGGTTTCATGTCATGCGGCTGCGCTTCCATCTTGGTCGCCAGCGGCTCGTTCACCTCATAGCCGTCGCCGCCATAAAGGTGGCTGCTCTCGGCGAAGCGGCGCGCGAATTCGGGATCGCCCCAGAGCAGGACGCGTGACGTTCCGCCGTTCCAGAGACGCCAGTGCATGTTGTATCGCTGCGGATAGCGCAGAAGATCGGCGTAGCTGTGGCGGCGATCGTTTTGATTTTGCTTGTTGATATGCGTCGGATGAAAGGGCAGGCCCATCTGCTCCATCCAATACTTGGTTGTGATCCTGAGATTGACGCCCATATTCAGGCCATCTTCGATTACGCTATCGGGGAGGCCTTTTGCGCGCGCGTCGAAGCGGATTTTCGGGCCGTTGGTTTTCACGACCTGGAAGATATTTTTCCAAAAATCTTCCTGCTCGCCTTTCTTGAGGCCCGATTCATCGTGCATCCGGAACTGGAGCGCATTCACATCGGGAACGAGATGGATGAATTTGGCCAGCGCGGCTTTTGTGTAAGCCGTGAGATTTTTCTCCGTCACGCCCCAGACAAGGCCGGGCGTTTCTTTTTTCGTGAAGTCATTCGCTCCGGGCACGCCGCCGCCCTGAACGCCGCCGCGATAGATATGGTCCCAGATGCCGAGCGTTACATTGATCCCGCGATCATGCGCCATTCGGATCAGGCGGTTCAGCGCATCGAGGTTGCGCTTTTGCTCCCCGGCGGTGATTCCCACCATGCGCACGTCAGGGAATTCATCCGTGTCGAAGAAGTAGGGATACGGCGGCGCCAGGAAGCCGCCGTTTTCATAGCCGAAGATCACCACGAAGGAGTTGAAACGATTTTGCGCCAGCATGTCGAGGTAGCGCGACCAATACTTCTCATCATAGAAGCGGCTTTCCCAATAGGCGCGATTCATCGTGTAGAGCGACAGGGCGCGCTCGGAGACGGCGGGCTTCTCCGTAGCGTCCTTGACTTCGCTCAAAGGTTTGCCGGATTCGGCGCTCCATCCGATGCGGTCCACCACGTCCAGCTCGGCATACATCAACCCGCGCGCGTCCGAGCCGCAGATCAGCAACGCAGATTTGTCGCGCCATTGCGTGTGGCGGATAACCAGCGCTTCCGGTCCGGCGGGCGCGGGGATATTGCCCGCCTTCAGCAATTGCGCCGCCGCGCCGGAATTTGGCGGCGCCGCCGCTGAATCAGACGTCACGCCGCAAACGATCAGCGTTGCCCCTTTCGCCGCTTCGAGAGATTCTGTTTGCTCAAACGCGACTGCCTTTTCGCGAAGCGCGGCCATGAGCTTGTTCATTCCATACGCAGCGGGAGGCGCGGGATTGCGATCCATTACGATGGTGATCGCGGGATCGGCAGCCAGAGCGCATGATCCGATGAGCGCGACCGGCGCCACAATCAGCAAGCCCGCCAATACCGGAATCCACGGCAGTGATGAATCTTTTCGTTTCATATCGAGCCTCATAGATGATCCAGATTGTGGGTATGGGCATCTGCAACAACGCGCATGCGAGCGATGTCCCGGAGGGACATTTGATAATAGCCCACCGATTCATCGGTGGGTGGAGGCGCATAAATTATTTGAGTCCCGGAGGGACGGCTGGATTCTGCGCTTTGAAGGTTCGCCGTCAACCGTCCCTCCGGGACTGAAAATTTCAGCCAATCCGCCGACCCACCGTTGAAAACGGTGGGCTATTATCAATCATCCCTCCGGGATGAGCAGGACGCCGCCGCTTCAATATTGCCAGGCCTCCAACTTGTCATTGTTTGCTCACTTCTATAGCGCAAACGCCCGCGCGATTAATATTCTATCCATCACTTGCTCTGTCCTGCTTCGATGACGGCGAAGAACGCCGGCTTGGGCTGGCATTGGCGGTCGAAAAGCAGCGCGTGATTCGTCCTGCCTTTCGTTGGCCAATTATTCAGCCAACTGCGGCCATCATTGAGCCCCCAGAACGTCACGCGCGAAATCTTGTCCGCGTGTTTGCGCAGGAGACGGAAGAGATCGCCGTATTGGCTTGCCTGATCGGCCAGCGTTTTGGGCGGACAGACGCGCGGGCCGCTGTCGCCGCCTTTGCCGCCGGCCTCCGTTTGCGAGACGTCGGCGCCTTCGCGTTTGCGCCCGAGCACGTCCACGTCCAGCTCCGTGATCATCACCTTCACGCCAAGTTTGCTGAACTCGAGGATCGAGTCCTCGATGTTCTTGAGCGGAATCCTGTCCAACTGCCAGTGCCCTTGAATGCCGACGCCGTCAACCTTCAGGCCTTTCGATTTGAGCGCCTTGATCAGTTGCAGCGTCTTCTGGCGCTTGGCGGGATTTTCGATGGCGTAGTCGTTGTAATAAAGCTCGGCGTTGGGATCGGCTTCGCGCGCGAACTCGAACGCCTTCTCGATGAAATCCTCGCCGATGGTTTTCTTCCATTTGCTGTCGCGCAGATAACCCTTGCCGTCATCAATCGCCTCGTTCACAACGTCCCAGCTGAAGATCTTTCCCTTGTATCGCCCCGCAACGGCTTGGATGTGCGTTTTCATGCGTTTAAGGACAAGCTCGCGGTCCGCCTGTTTGCCGCCGTCCAGAAACATCCACTCGGGGCACTGAGAATGCCAGACCAGACAATGCGCGGTGACTTTCATATTGGCGCCTTGCGCGAAGGCGACCAGCGCGTCGGCCTGCTCGAATCTGAAGACGCCTTCCGAAGGCTGGATGGACTGCGGCTTCATGCAGTTCTCGGGCGTGACCGCGTTGAAGTGCGTTCGGATCAAGATCAACTCCTCCGGCTTGTAGGCGCCCGGCAGCATCCCGCCCAGCGCGGCGCCGATGAGGAATTGATCCTGGAAAGCGGTCTTCAAAGGCGTTACAGATGGCGGCATGGATGGCATCACAGGCTTGTCCTCCCCGGCGGCTGCGAGACAAATGGCGGCGCAAAAAATCACCAAAAGGCACGGCGGGATACAGGATCTTTGGGGGCGGTTCAGAAGAGTGGTCATTGCAGTGGGGCTTTCCTTCGCTCAGGAATTCAAAAAAGCAAGTATGTATTCGCGCGGGCCATCCGCGCAATCCAAAAGCGGCGCGGTCAAACTGGGTAAACTAGGTAGGAAGTTAGGCCATTATCATGCGGCGAACGACAACATGTTGTTGTTCATTGCCATCCGTGCTATCCGCGAAATCCGTGGTTGAAAATTAACCACGGATTTCGCGGATAACGCGGATGTCGCGCCGCGAAGCAGCATATTTTTGCAGGGACGGACGTGCCCAGGATTGAAATCCTTCGCCGTCAATTCGCCGCTTCCGGGGCCGCCCGATCCCACGCGGACGTTGTTGTTGTTCAGCGAAAGCAGGTTGAGCTGTTCCCATTGATCCAGCCGCGCCAGAGTGGCGGTGACCAGCCGGTCCATGGCATGATGCATCAGCTCGGGCCGCATCGCCAAGTCCATCATCGCCTCCTGGACGCCCCACCACTGGATCAGCGCGTCCCACGGCGCAAACCAGGCGCCGGGAACGCCGCGCATTTCGATCCGCAGCAGATCGCCGAAGACGCCCGTCAGCAATTCATGCCGCCGTTGCGATTCGGCTTCGTCGTGGGTGATGACGGGAACGCGTATCTTGTCCAAATCCTTTTCATTCTGAATTTGGGGATGGAACTACCGCAAGACTTTGCGCGCGAGATTGTATTTAATCACCTGTCCCCGAATGGCGCTAACTTATCAACTAATAGCAAGCATGGCACGGGCATCTTGCCCGTGTTTCATGCGATTTCATGGGCAGGATGTCTATGCCACAACGCTTAAGTTAGCGCCATTCTCACCTGTCCCCGAAATTATAATAGTTAAATAACCTGTCCCTGAATTATCCTGAATTACAATTCCGCGGGATTTTTAGGGACAATGCATAGATCTCAAATTATTTTGGAAAGCAGTGAAGGTCAATATAGAATTGTAATAGGATTTTCTTTTGTTCCAAACCAAAATCTCTCACAATATATATGATCTTCTTCTTTGATTGAGACTCTTAGTGTTGAATCGTCATCAAATTTAAGCATAAGACAATCTCCTTCGAATATTTGAGCGAAATTTACTTTACGAAAGATTCGTTTGCAGAGCTCATCACGGTACCCTGGAGTCATAATGTCGAAAATCTGCCCCTTATATTCAATAATCGGATCATTAATGGCCGTGATATTGCAATCATCAAAAACAAGGCGAATGTAGTCGCAAACAAAAACCACTGAATTTAGTTCTTGGCCTACAATACAGCTAAGTACTTGATTTTGAAGATCGATATTTGCCATAATTATAGCCTTCATCATTATTGTGGGATATGCCATATTGGTGAACTTTTTGGTATCGGTTTGCCAGTAATTGGATCAAGTGGTTCCCAGCTGCCGTCGGGCAAAGTTCTTCCATAGTTTACATAAGGGAAATAATTCGGGGATAATTCGGGGACAGGTTATTTAACTCTCATTATATCGGAGACAGGTTATTTTATTGTAGCCATAATGGGAGAGTTAAATAACCCGTCCCCGAATTATCCCCGAATTAGGTATGCCTTTAGCCGCCTGAAGTAGGTGATGAAAATAATTTTCATAAACCCGAAAATTTAACTATTGTGACGTGAGGCCTTTATGTAATGTCCGTCTCATGACGGAACAAATCACCGAGCACTACCTGCTGCAGCTGAC
>JAPLSP010000648.1 GCA_026398575.1 Candidatus Sumerlaeota bacterium
CTCCAAATGCTGGCGCCGCTACTATCCGCAAAAACCTTTCATCCCTGCATCAGCATGCGCGATAATTTGTGACAGTATTTATGGATAAGCGCCCTTAGTTATAGAATTCCTTATTGGTCACGAAAATGTCGCCATAGGAGATCGTTCCGTTGGTGGGATCGTACATGAGATTGGGCGCGCCTTTGGGGCCTTGGGCAAGCTTTGTCGCGTGGTTGGCGTCATCATCCAAATCCATCTTCATATTAGGCCCGGCCGAAACCATGATATAGCCTATGTTCAGTTTTGGGAATTCGGGCGTCCATGAAGAGCCTGCATACGCGAAGCTTTTGATTGGCGGGTTGAGTGGAACTTGAGGATCCTTGCTATGAAAGAATGCGGCATCATAGAAAGTTTCCTGTGGAACTGAAGTAAGGTAGGCAACCGGCGTGGTCAATACAAGGTAGGTGAGCCACTCTTTGTAGCCCTTATCGGGCGGATAAGCGTTGTAGTCCACGAAATATGACTCCAGCCCTATTTTCAACGTTCGCAGGTCCGCATGAACGCGGGCGGTCTTCGAGCGCGTCTGCGCCTCCAGGAAGTTGGGGATGGCGATCAGCGCCAAAATGGCGATGATTGCGATGACGATCAGCAGTTCGATCAGGGTGAATCCGGCGCGCGTCTTGCATTGCTGTGCCTTCATGTTCTTTCCCACCTTTTTATTAGTATAATTTTATAGGACTTATAGGGCCTATAGGACCTATGGTTTCCGTTATTTCTCGGGCGCGGGCGGCAGGCCGGCGGACCAGGCTGTGGCGCGGCGATAGAGCTCGGCCACCGGCGGGTTTTCGATAGCCGGGACATCGTGCCCGAGCACGCTGTGGAAGACGCGGCCTTTGCCATAGTCGAGCACGAACGCCATCGGGTAATCTTTCTTGTCCACCTTGGACGTGGCTTTTGCCAGGATTTGAATCGGCTTGTCGCCTTCGATGCAGGTATAAAGCTCGTCCTTGGTCTCGAAGTCTTTCATGCCTTTCATAATGGGGTGATTGGCGTCGGTGATCTCGACTTTGAAATCGCCGAACGGATCGTGTCCGCGCAGTTTCGGATTATAGGAACGCCCCGCGAGATTGCGGAATTCCGGCCATTCCTGGAAGGCGCCGCACGCGAAGTGAACCAGCACAAGCCCCTTGCCGCTTTCGACGAATTTTTTCAGGTTTGCGCGCGCCACTTCGCCGGGATCGGGCTTCTGCCAGTTCATCCAAGGCAAAACAATTGCGGCGTTTTCATGGATCGCGGGCAGGGCCAGATCGTCGGGATTCTCCGTGAGGCGCACATCGAGCCGCGTGTCTTTCTTGAGCGCCTCGGCCAGCGTGGGCGCCGTCAGCTTCCATTTGTGCCCCGGGTAGTCGTCGCCCGTGACGATGAGAATCGGCGTCGTGCCGGGACGGACGGGCGCGCCGGCCCAGGCGCCGGATGGAAGCTTGGGCGCGGGCGCTTTTTCGGGGGCAGATGCAGGCGCAGATGCAGGGGCAGGCGCAGACGCGGCGCCTCCCGCAGCGGCGGTTCCGCTTCCTGCCGCGCTCTCGGCGCCACTTTCGAGCAGCCAGAGTTCGCACACCACGCAGTTGCTCTGGCCTTCGCGTTTGATGGTTACGCGCAGATTGCCGTCTTTGTAGAGATCGCGCGGCGCCGCAAGCGTCAGCTCTTTGGGCGCCTCGCCGGCGGCGCCGTTGGGCAACGTGAACTTGTCCTGAATCTTGACGGCGTTCTTGCCGTCACCGCCGCTCATCCAAACCGACTGGGCGCGCTTGTTGTTGTCCACGTCCCACACCGTCATCCCGACCTTGTATTCCTTGGCGGAGTTGAGACGCGCGCATTCAAATGCGACCTCGGCGGTGTCGTACGCCGCGGTGGCGCATTGTTCGATGCCATTGGCTTCGGCGCCGGGCCACTGCCAGGGCTTGCCATTCAACTGCCGCACTGCGGGAGCGCCCGCTGCGCCATCCGCGGTGTCGGGGCCGCAATCCAGATACGCCGCCACACGAAATCCCTTCGGCGCGCGCGCCGCGATATCCTTCTTGCGCGCCTCGTTGCGCGCCTTGTTGGGTTTCAGCAGTGCGCCGTCGCCCCCCGCGCCTTTGGGCGCTTTCGCGGCGGACGCCTGAGCCAGGATCGCATCGGCTCTTTTCGCGAGGTCCGCGTCGCCACAGGAGGATTTGAATTTTTCAATCGCCGCGTCAAGCTCGGCGGCGTTTTTCGGCGCCAGGGACTTGGCGATCTTGCGCGCCGCCAGATCGGCCTCGGCGCGCGCGTCGGCGTCTCCCAGATACGAGAGCGCCATTTCCAGCGACGGGACGCCGGCCGTATCGGCCAATCCCGAAAGCAGCATGCGCTTGGATTCGGCAGTCGTGGCAGCGGGGCGCACGTCGGCGAGCATCTTCATGCGCGCGGTTTCGTCCGCCGCCGCCAGCGCCAGCCTCAGGTATCCGCGCATGGCGAGGGTTTGGAGCCCCGCGTCTTTCGAGTCTTTGATGAGCGCAAGTTGATCCGGCGCTGCTGTCGTATCGGGCCAGTTGCAGATCGCGCGCGCGGCTGCTTCGCGAAGGGGTTCGGCGCTATCCTTGAGATAAGGTTTCACCGCCGCAAGCGCCTCGGCGCCGCCGCATAGCCCCAGCGAACGCAGCAAGGCGGGCTTGGCCGGGGCGGCGGCTTCCTTGAGAGCCGACAGCAGCGGAGCGGCGCGTTCGGTTTGATTCGCCATGCGCGCCCCCACCGCTCCCACGGCTTTCTCGGCGGCTTCGGCGGCAGGTCCCTGAGCGGCGCCTAGAATCGCGACCATCTTGGGATAGTCTTCCGCCTGACCCAGAACAGCGAGCGCATCCAATGCCGCCACACGGATTTTTTCATCGCCGTCGCCCGCGCCTTTCAGAAGGACCTGCGAAGCGCCCGAGGCATGACGCCCTGCGAGCGCGCGCAGGATTTCAACGCGAACGGCAGGCTGCCCCTCACCGGCCAGCGCAAGCATCTTTTGCTCCACGTCATTGCCCGCCATGAGTCCGAGGCTTTTGCGCGCAGCGTCCTGAACGTCGCCTTTTTCGTTGGCGGCCACGAGCGCCAACCGCTCGACCTGAGAAGCGTCGCCCAGGCGGCTCATCGCGCGCACCGCCGCCGCTCGTACCGCTTCGTCCTGATCGTCGAGATATTTCAAGACTGCGCCGGCCGCCGAGCGATCGCCGCGTTTGGTCAGCACATCCATGACGAGCGCTTTCCCTTCGGGCTTGAGTTTAGCCAGCCATTCCACGAGCGCGGCAGTAATCTTGGGATCGGGCAATTCTTTCGTCAATTGAATGGCGCTCCCCATCAGCAGCGAATCCGCGCCGCTCAATGCTTCGAGCACGAACGGCGTCGCCGCGTCCTTGTTGACTTTCACCATCCCGCCCAGGCACGCCAGCCGCATCGCAGGGGGTGGATTGGCGGCCAGGATTTGACGATAGATCGCTTCAGCGGCGGGTTTGTTGTCGGCCAAAAGATTTTGCGCGCAATGCAGCTGAGCGTCGCAGATTTCGAGGAGCGTCTTCTCGGAAGTTTTGACCTTGGAGAGCGCATCGGCAGCCTCGACTGTGCCGATCTTGCCCAGCGCTCGCGCGGCGGCGATGCTTACCTGCGGATCGGAAAAGTTCAGTTGAAAAGTCAAAGCGGCGACGGACTTCGCGTCGCGCCGGGCGCCCAGCGAATTGATCACGCCGATGAGCGCAAGGTCTTTTGACTTCGTCAATGCCTCGCGAAGAATATTGGCGGCCGCATCGCCCGGCATGATTTCCAGCGATTGCCGCGCCAGGTCGGCGGTTTTGGGATTATCGAGCATTTCCTTCAGCACTGGAAGCTGATGATCCGTGGCGACCAGCGGCAACCATTTGGCGGCGAAGGTTTTGGCGGCGTCCGGGCATTTGGGGTCAAACAAAAAAGAGGCTACAATGTTGGCCAAATTATTGGCAAGGGCGCGGCTGCGTTCTGAGTCGAGTGAGGATTGCGAGGACCCCGAGATGTGCAGTTCGAGCAAGAGAAGCGGTTTGCGGGGTTGGCTATCGTCATAAGTTTTGAGTTGTTCGAAGGCCTGATCGGGAGAAATCGCGGCAGCCTCCTGAGGAGGGGCAATCGCGGCCTTCTTCTGCGCGGGAAGATTGATGGATGTAATTAGAAAAGCGGAGAGACAGAGAGCGATATGGGCGATGCGATTTCGGATGAGATTTGTCATTGGAATGCTCCTGAAACTATGTGTGCCGCCCCTCCGGGGCTCATTTTTTTCCCACTCTCCCATGCGCTGACGCGCATGGCTACTACATTCCGCCCCTCCGGGGCTTTATAATGGAAGCAATTCATGTTTTGTCTGGTTTACAGCATGCTCCACGGGCTGCGCATCGAACGAGTGAGCATGCGGTTGGCGGTGTCGTCGTTGATGAATCGCTCCGATTTCCAATCCCATGTCACCTTGCGTCCGAGGCGCGTGGCGATGTCGGAGACAATCGTCAGCGTCGTGGCGGCATGGCCCGACTCAACCGGCGAAACCGGATCGCGGCGCGTGCGGATGCATTCGATGAAGTTGGAGTGATGATCGCTCGACTCATACAACCGCTCCTCGCCCGGCTTGAGCGCGGTCTTCAGGAGCGAGGCCGGCTCGGCTGCGATTCCGCCGCGATCCACGTGCACCCAACCCTTGTCGCCCTCGAAGCGGCATCCGTGCTTCTGGCCGCTGTCGTCCGTGAAATAGAGTTTCACCCCATCTGCCGCCACGCCGTTGACGCGCCACGTAATGGACGTGTTGGCAAGGCCGTCCTCGGGGAAGACCGCCGTCCCATCCACTTCAATCGTCGAAGCCATCAGACTCGGCGCGCCCCACAGAGCGATGTCAATATGATGAACTCCCCACGACTGAATCCACCCGACGCAGTAGTCGTAGATGAAGTACCAGTTGTAAGAGCACTTGCCATCGGAGTAAGGCGTCCAGGGCGCGGGTCCGAGCCACATCTCATAGTCCAAATCCGGCGGCGCGGGTTTAGGCACGGCGTTGGGCAGCGCGCGTCCGCCCGGCACGGCCACTTTGACCGTGTGCAACTTGCCCAGATAGCCGTTGCGCGCCAGCTCGCAGGCAAAACGGAAATTGCGTCCCGAGCGTTGCTGCGTCCCGGTCTGAAAGACGCGCCGGTAGCGCCGCACCGTATCCACCAGCGCGCGGCCTTCGGCGATGGTCAGCGAGAGCGCTTTCTCGCAATAGATGTCCTTGCCCGCGCGCGCGGCATAGGCGGCCATCAAAGGATGCCAGTTTTCAGGCGATGTGATGGTCACAGCGTCAATGTCCGGCCGCGCCAGGAGTTCGCGGAAATCGCTATAAGCCGCGCATCCCTTGTATCCGCCGCTTCCCGCCAGGTCGGCATAGCGCTTCTCGGCTGCCATCTTTGACGCCTCGCGTTTGCTCTGGAACGGATCGCATACGGCCAGGACCTGCGTTTCGCCGCGATTGAGAAATGTTTTCAGATGATCGTTGCCGCGCCCGCCCATGCCGATGATGCCAATGTGAATGCGTTCGCTGGGCGCGGGGCGTTCCTCCAGACCCAGGGCGGAAGCCGGGATGATATAAGGCGCGGCCGCCATGCTTGCCAAGCCGGCAAGAAAGCGGCGGCGTGAGGTTCCACGACCGGTCGGCGAAGCATTGCGAAAATCAGAGGACATTCGCTTTTTCATGCGGAGAATTTTTCCTTTCCGGGATTGAGGCGCTGAGGCAGACTGACACAGACTGGCACGGACCGACACCGACCAACACGGACTCGTACGAATCGGGACGGGGCGGCGCGGGCTTTGCCTGACGCCTGCTTTACCTAATGCGAGCCTTGCCATTCACAAATCTGTTCAAGTAGCTTGAACCCATCCGCATGGTCCATGTCAAGCGCAAATCCGCGCTATAGCATGACAGGGGTACATCCTGCGTCATAGCTTTGCAGTAAGCCTCAAGGAGCGTCTAGCGTTATTCCTTGAATTGGCGGCGAATGGTAGGCCGGCCCGCTCCGTC
>JAPLSP010000530.1 GCA_026398575.1 Candidatus Sumerlaeota bacterium
CAGGTGGTTCATGCTCGGCGGATTCTATGGCAGCGAACTTGCCGCCAAGCGCAAAGACGCCATCGCGCCGCCCAAAGACTCTCCCATCTATCGCGCCATGGAAGCGTTTGAAAAGGCCAAACGCGCCACCACTCAGGAAGAGCAGCGCCGCATCTTTAATGAAGTTCTGGATATCGCCGCCGAAAATGTGTGGACCATCGGTTTCTCGACGCCGCCGCCGCAACTCGTGGTGGTCAAGAAGGGATTTCACAACGTTCCCGAATGCGCCGTTTATGGCGCCGCCTTCCACACGCCCGCGAACGCCGGCATTGAAACCTACTACTTCGATAGCGCCAATGATTCGCCTGGCGCCATCGCCGACACGAAAAACGCGATCACGCATATCACGCCCCTTCCCGGCGCGCCTCCCAAGAAGGGGACCAGTGTCAAGTCCACTTGGACGCAATGGGCGGGGCTTGCCATTTACTATACCTGCCTGGCGCTCCTGGGCCTCGGGCTCATTATCGTGGCGGTCAGACATCCGTACGTCGGCCAGCGCCTGCTGATCATGATCCCCACGCTGCTGATCATCTCCGTGGTGGTTTTCGCCGTCATCCAACTGCCGCCGGGCGACTACCTGACGGCGCGCATCATGATGCTGGAGGCCTCCGGCGATGAACGCGACCGCAAGACCATTGAGGATCTGCGCGAAATGTTCCGCTTCGAGGAGCCGGCGTGGAAACTCTATCTGCGCTGGATGGGCGTGAATTGGTTCGCCTCATTCAAGCCGAACGACAAGGGATTGATCCAAGGGGGCATGGGGCGCTCGATGGAAACGACGCAGTTGGTCACCGATATGGTGGGCGACCGCATTACACTCACGATTTTGGTATCGCTCGGAACGATCCTCTTCACCTGGATTGTCGCAATCCCGATCGGGATATATTCCGCCGTGCGACAGTATTCGATCCTGGACTATATCCTCACGTTCATCGGATTTATCGGCATGTGCGCGCCTTCGTTCCTGCTGGCATTGATCCTGATGATCGTGGCGGGCGTTTCGGGGCTGTTTTCGCCGCGCTACGCCGCCCAACCGGAATGGACGTGGGGCAAGGTATTGGATTTGTGCAAGCACATCTGGATTCCGATCCTCGTCATCGGAGTGGGGGGGACGGCCAGCATGATCCGCGTGATGCGCGCCAATCTGCTCGACGAGCTGCGCAAGCCCTACGTCGTCACGGCGCGCGCCAAGGGCGTGCGGCCGATGAAACTCCTTTTCAAGTATCCCGTGCGCCTGGCGTTGAATCCTTTCATCTCCGGCATCGGCGGTTTGTTCCCGCAACTGGTTTCCGGCGGCGCGATCGTGGCGATGGTCTTGAGCCTGCCCATGGTGGGGCCGCTGATGCTCTATGCGCTCATGGATCAGGATATGTATCTGGCGGGGTCCATGCTGATCGTGATGAGTTTGCTGGGAGTGATGGGAACGCTGGTCAGCGATTTGCTGCTGCTGTGGCTCGATCCGCGCATCCGCTTCAAAGGAGGAACGCGCTGACGGTCACGCATGGCTAACCTCTTTGCCAAATGGCTCGCGAAGCCTCTTCCACGCCATGGCCGGCGTTCCATCGCCACGCTGTCTCAGTGGCAGCTCATCAGCCGGCGGTTTTCCCGTCACCGGCTGGCGCTGGTCGCCCTGTTCTTTCTGGCGGCGCTCTATACGATTGCATTGCTCGCGGAATTCTTCGCGCCCTATCCGTCGCTTTTGAAGAACCTGGACTACACCTATTCCCCGCCGCAGACTCCGCGGTTCAATTTCAAATATGGCTTCTATACCTTTGCCTTGCGCCGGCACGTGGACCCGATCACGTTCAAGAAGGACTTTTTCGAGGAGCGCGACAAGATCGTGCCGCTGCGTTTTTTCCCCAAAGGCGAACCCTATCATCTCTGGGGCTTTATTCCGTATGAACGCCGCTTTTTTGGGGCGGATCGCGAGGCTTATCGCCGGATCAATGGAACGCAGGACGCCGGCGAGGCCACTTTCTTTCTGCTGGGCGCCGATAAATACGGCCACGATATTTTCAGCCGGATCATCTATGGCGCGCGTATCTCGCTCTCGGTGGGATTGGTCGCAATCGCCATCACCTTCCTTCTGGGCGTTACGATCGGCGGCATCTCCGGCTACGTCGGCGGAAACACGGACAATCTGATTCAGCGTCTGATCGAAATTATTAATGCGTTCCCGCAATTGCCGCTCTGGCTGGCGCTGGCCGCCGCCATGCCTGGCGATTGGCCGGCGCTGAAAATCTACTTCGCCATTACGATTGTGCTCAGCTTGCTGGGGTGGACCGGATTGGCGCGCGTGGTGCGCGGAAAAATCCTGTCGCTGCGCGAAGAGGACTATGCGACGGCCGCCCGCCTGATGGGCGCCAGCCACGCCCGCATCCTTTTCCGCCATCTGGTGCCCGGATTTACCAGTCACATCATCGTCTCGCTGACGCTGACGGTGCCGGGCATGATCCTGGGCGAAACCAGTCTGAGCTTTCTTGGCCTGGGGCTGCGTCCCCCCATTGTCAGTTGGGGCGTCATGCTTCAGGATTGCATGAATATGCAGGCCGTCACGCAATATCCCTGGCTGATGATGCCGTTGTTTTTTATTATCCTGGCGGTGCTCTGTTTCAATTTCATGGGCGACGGCCTGCGCGATGCAGCAGATCCATACTCAGCGAAATAAATTTAAAAGCATAATGTAAAATGAGAAATGAGAAATGAGAAACCAGGAATGTAAAATGAGAAATGAGAAATGAGAAATGTAAAATGACAAGCCATCCGGCGGCAGCAATCTCAACCTTTCCCGCGTCCTATATGATGCCTGCGCGAGTATTTTCATTTTCAATTTCTCATTTCTCATTTTAAATTTTACATTGATAACAGCGCTCTATATTTCATCCTAAGATTTGCGCCATGCCCGATTCGCACGCTACATCTGAAAATGTCCTCGAGATCGAAGACCTGCGCGTGGGCTTCCAGACCGAGGAAGGCGAAGTCAACGCGGTGGACGGCGTGAACTTCGCCATGCGGCGCGGGCGGATCATGGCGCTGGTGGGCGAAAGCGGCTGCGGCAAGAGCGTCACGGCCTACAGCATCCTGCGCATCATCCAGAAGCCGGGACGGATCGCGGGCGGACGCATCCGATTTATGCCGAAGCAGGGAAAGCCCGTCGAGATAACGTCGCTGTCCGAAAACTCCCAAGACCTGTTCCATCTGCGCGGCGGCGCCGTCAGCATGATCTTCCAGGAGCCGATGACGGCGCTCAGTCCGGTTCATACCGTCGGCAATCAAATCTGCGAAGCGATTTTGCTGCATCAAAAACTCACGCCGAAAGAAGCCGAGCGGCGCGCAATCGAAATGCTGTCGAAAGTGGGCATCCCCGGCGCAGAAAAGCGCATTCACCAATATCCGTTCGAGATGAGCGGCGGCATGAGGCAGCGCGTGGTCATCGCCATGGCGCTGGTGTGCAATCCCGAAATCCTGATCGCCGATGAGCCGACCACCGCGCTCGACGTGACGATCCAGGCGCAAATCCTGGGGCTGATGAAAGGCCTGCAGAAAGACCTTGGAACCTCGATCTTGTTGATCACTCATGACCTTGGCGTCGTATCGCAGATGGCCGACGACGTGGCGGTCATGTATCTCGGGCGGATCGTCGAACAAGCCGGCGTGCGCGAGATCATCAAGCAGGGGCGGCATCCTTACACGATGGGACTGCTGGCTTCGCTCCCGAGCCTGGGTCATCATCACGAGCGCCTGCCGGCCATCGAAGGAAGCGTGCCGTCGCTCACCGAGATTCCGCCGGGCTGTCCCTTCCATCCCCGCTGTCCCTATTGTGTACTGGGCCGGTGCGATATTGGCGGACCGCCGCCGCTGGAAGTCATTGCCCCAGGCCACACCGCCGCGTGCATTCGCATCAAAGAGATTATGAAGGAGTTGGGCGATTTGCCTGCGGGTGATTGATCCGCTCATTAAATTATGGCGCCGACTTTCAACATACATGCCGCCCACGCCCTGCTGGCCATCAAAAAGACGATGACCGTGCGACGCGAAGAATTCCTCGACTACATGACGTTCAAGGAAAACCGCCGCCCGCTTTTCACGGAAATTTTCGGCCCCATCGTCGGCTTGAAGGAAGAATGGGCGGCGCAAGGAGCCTCGCCCCAGGAACTCGATCTTTCGGCCTTCCGCTTCAATTGTCACCAGGTAGGCGGGATTCCCGTCAACACGGGTTGGATGGGAGGACCGGCGGACGAACTCATCGAAGAAACCGAAGCCCATATCCTCTATCGCGACCGGATGGGGCGCCGGATGAAACTCAGCAAGGGACGCTCCACGCTCGCGCTGCCGATGGATTATCCGGTCCGGACGATGGATGACTGGCTCAAGATCAAGCATCATTATGAATTTTCCGAGGAGCGCTTCGGCATAGATTGGGAAGCGGTGGCGCGTGAGCATCTCAACGCCGGGCGCGTGGTGACGGTGAGCATTCCTGGAGGCTTCGACGAGCCGCGCCAGTTGATGGGCGAGGAGAACTTGTGCATGGCGTACCTGACCACGCCGGAGCTCGTCCACGACATTCTGCAAACCATCGGCGATACTGCTTATCGCGTGCTGGATCGCGTTTCCGCGAGTGTTAAAGTGGACATGCTCAGCGTCCATGAAGACATGGCTGGCCGCAATGGGCCTTTGGCGGGGCCACAGCAGATCATTGAATTCATCGCCCCCTACTACCGCAGGATTTGGGATATATTGCGCGAGCGTGGCGCGCAGCTTTTCCATCAGGATTCAGACGGCGATATGCGTCCCGTGCTCCGCGAGTTTCTTGCCGCCGGATTGAATTTCATCCATCCCTGCGAACCCGCCGCTGGAATGGACATCGTGCAATTGCGCCAACAATATGGAACCCGGCTTGCTTTCGAAGGCGGCATAGACAAGCACGTCCTGCGCCGCAGCAAAGAGGAAATCACAGCCGAACTCGAATATAAAATCCCGCCGATGGTTCGCAGCGGCGGATGTGTTCTGGCGCTGGATCATCGCATTCCCAACGGCACGCCGCTGGAGAACTATCGCTTCTATGTCGCCAAGGCCTGGGAAATTCTGGATCGGGAGGCGGCGAATTTATGACCACATTGCGCGACATGCTCGCCGCTTCATCCGGCGCGCCCACTCCTGTGCCAGCGCCCCAACCTCTGCTGAGCGTGCAGAAGCTCTACAAGCATTTCCCTGTTTATAGCGAAGGCTTCTTCAAACGGCAAATCGGGACGGTGAGGGCCTCCGACAATGTCAGTTTCGATCTGATGCCCGGCGAGACGCTCGGCCTGGTGGTGGAGAGCGGCTCGGGCAAAACCACGACGGGGCGCACGATTTTGCGCGCGCTCGATCCCACGAGCGGACATGTGTTTTTCCGCGTCAACGGCAAAACCGTGGATTTGGCGCGCCTCTCCGACCGATCGCTCAAGCCGCTGCGATTGCGGATGCAGATGATCTTCCAGGACCCTTTTTCCTCGCTCAATCCGCGCATGACCGTCGGCGACATCGTCAGCGAACCGCTGATCATCCATCGCCAGGCGCGCGGCTCGGAACTGGAAGACCGCGTGGCCGAGATGCTGAAGCGCGTCGGACTGAAGCCGGAACATCGCCATCGCTATCCGCACGCGTTCAGCGGCGGACAGCGCCAGCGCATCGGCATCGCGCGCGCCCTGATCCTGCGGCCTTCGTTTGTCGTATGCGACGAAGCGGTTTCGGCGCTCGATGTTTCCGTGCAGGCGCAGGTGATCAATCTCCTGTGCGACCTCCAGAAGGAATTGGGGCTGGCCTATCTTTTCATCGCGCACGATCTGAGCGTCGTCCGCCATATCTGCGACCGCGTGGCGGTCATGTATGCGGGAAAAATCGTCGAGATCGCCAAGACGGAAGAGATATTCAAGCAGCCGCTTCATCCCTACACCAAGGCGCTGTTGTCCGCTGTTCCCAATCCCGATCCCGACGTCCGGATGCGCTTCGACCTGAAAGGCGAGGTGGCCGATCCCGGCAATCTTCCGCCTGGCTGCGCCTTCCATCCGCGATGCGCCGAGCGCACGGAATTGTGCTTCTGCGAAGAAGTTGTCTTGAATGAACAAAAAGGCGGCCGCTACGTGGCCTGCCACCGGCATTACGAAGATGAAGAGCGCGTCATAGTAGCGCGGAGAGATGTTTAGTTTCTTCTGTGATTGAAATGGGAGCTTGGTCATAGATGAAGCTGAAGTGTTTTGTCAAGGTTCTCATTAGTGTTGATTCGTGTTCATTAGTGGTTGCATGAAAGACCGGAAACCACTAATGGACACTAATGAACACTAATGAATACGTTGCTTCGCGACGCAGGATCAGTCCTATCCAAGAAATGCGTGGTTAAGCCGCAGCCATGGATTTCTCGCCAAAACTTTGGAATTCGTTCTTGTTCTGGGAATCATAGGAATCCGAAAACAACTCCAGGGAGGAAGTCAAAAAATGAGCATCAAACCTGCGGCAAATTCCCCCAAGAAAAAGGCCCTCTACGTCACGGACACCTTTTCAATCGTTTTTCATCCCGACGATTGCGCGGCGCTATCGCAAATGGTGGACGTCTATGCGCCTCCGCAAAAAAGCGACGTCTTCGCCACGAATCCTGCGCTGCTGGCGGACGCGCAGATCATCATGTCCAGCTGGGGCGCGCCCAAACTGGATGAGGCGTTCCTCAAAGCCGCGCCCAGGCTCGAAGCCGTTTTCTACGCCGCCGGCACCGTCAAGCCATTCGTGACGGACGCCTGTTGGGAGCGCGATCTCGTTATCTGCAGCGCATGGGGTATGAACGCGATCCCCGTCGCCGAATTCGCATTGGCGCAAATCTATCTCTGCCTGAAGCGCGTCTATCAACTCGCCGCATATTTCACGCAGGAACGCGGCAAGAAGCTGCCCACCGCCGGAATCGCCGGAGGCTACAAGAGCGCCGTGGGCCTGATTTCGCTCGGACAGGTCGGGCGCCTTACGCTGAAACTGCTGAAGCAATCCGAGATTAAAATTCTCGTCTATGATCCCTTCGTCTCCACAGAGGAAGCTGTCGCGCTGGGCGCCGAACTCGTCTCGCTTGATGAGATTTTTTCGCGTAGCGACGTCGTTTCGCTCCATACGCCGTGGCTCAAGGAAACCGAAAACATGATCCAGGGGCGCCACTTCGCCTCCATGAAGCCCAATGCCGCTTTCATCAATACCGCACGCGGCGCCGTCGTGAATGAACCTGAGATGATTGCGGCTCTGAAGGCGCGTCCCGACATCTTCGCCGTTCTGGACGTCACCTATCCCGAGCCGCCGGCGCCCGATTCGCCGCTTTGGGAAATGCCAAACATCCTGCTGACGCCGCACATCGCCGGCGGAATCGGCAATGAATGCTACCGCCAGGGCCGCGAAATGATCGCCGAAGTCCGCCGCTATCTCAACGGCGAGCCGCTGCAATGGCGCATCACCAAAGAGCGCTTGTCGTTGCTGGCATGACCAACCGCAAAATGCGCTTGCATAAAAAAAGGCATCAGTTGAAAATCAAAAATATTTCCAGTGAGAGCATTTTAGAGGAAAATTTCATGCTCAGCGAAGAGACTACTCAAGGCATCATTGACCGCATTGTTCAACGCTTCCATCCGGAGAAGATCATTCTCTTCGGGAGCCAGGCGCGCGGCGACGCCACGCCCGATAGCGATGTTGACATGTTGATTGTTGCTGATACCGATTTGCCGCCATCCGAACGCTTTCCTGCGGCGCGTCGCTTATTAGCGGATTATCCTTTGGCCTTTGATCTAATCTTGAATACCCCGGAGGAATATCGCCGGAGCCGTTCTCTGGTGAACCATATTGTTTATTTCGCGCACAAATATGGAAAGGTGATCTATGAACAAGGACCTTCGCGCGTTCATAAAGGAGTGGCTTGAGGAAATGCGCGCGATGATAGAAGCTGCGAAAGAATTTGCTGCGATTCTCTTGCCATTGATTTCGGTTTAGTCATTTGCTCGCAGGGCGCGTTGGATCTGGAAACTGACGATAAGGCACGGTTCCTTCTTTGTCCACTGTGCAGCCCCACCGCTTGATATATTCCTCGCCCGGCAGAAATTCATCGCGCGTTTCTTTCAGCAATTGAGTCAGCATCCCTTCAAGTTTTGCCTGCATATCGCGATGTTCGGGATTCCCGCAGAGATTGTTGAGTTGATAGGGATCGGTCTGGTTGTCGAAGAGCAGCCACGGGCCTTTGAGATCGCGCGCGTAAGTATATCGTCGCGTGCGCACGCCGCGATATTCCTTGCCTCCATTTTTCCGGATCCATTGTCCGAAAGGCGACGGGCATGTGATCAGCGCCGCTTCCGTTTCGGGTTTCCGCTTCCCCAGCAGCACGCCGGAATAATCTTTGCCTTCGACGCTTTTGGGAATCGCGACGCCACTCAATCCCAGCAGCGTCGGCATGATGTCGGGCGTGTTGAGCAGCATGTCAATCGCGCGCCCCTGCCGCCCCAACGCCGCCGGATAGCGCAGTAAGAACGGCACGAGGATGGATTCATCGTAAGGCTGTTGCTTGTTGCGCTGGCCGTGCGAGCCGAGCATATCGCCATGGTCGGAGGTAAAGACCAGAATCGTGTTCTCATCCAATCCACACTCGACGAGCGTCCGTGTGATTTCCCCCACGCAATCATCCAGCGCGGCGAGATGCGAATAATATCCCTCCATCATCTTCAGCGCCTGCGCCTCCATTTCTTTGGGGACGTTCGGACGCATCTTCAAATTTTTCCCCACGAACATGCTCCGGTATTTTTCAGGCGCGGTTTGATAGGGATCATGCGGCGGTCCCCACGAAAGGAAGAGCGCGAAGGGCTTGTCTGTCGGCTTGTCGGTCGGCTTGTCTATCTGCGCAACCAAAGGCTTGTCCGTTGGCTTATCTTTCGGCTTCGCGTTCGCGCGCTCGCGCAGATAGCGGCAGGCCTCATGCGTTTGCGCAATCGCGTCGTAACCTTCCCATTTGAGCCGGATATCTTCATCGCCGTAGTAGAAGGAATTATTGTAGTCATGCGTGCATTCCAGAACCTTCCAGAACTGGAATCCCTGCCGCCGTTCGCGCGGGATAAATGAACTTCGCCCATGCCCGTCGAGGTGCCATTTGCCGATATATGCGGTGTCGTAGCCCGCCCCACTATATGCCTGCGCAATCGAGACCGCCTTATCGCCGAGGCAAAGATCGTTCAGGAAAACGCCGTGCGTGAGCGGATATTGTCCCGTAATCAAACTCGCGCGATAGGGGCAGCAAACCGAGCATCCCGACACGGCAGTTGTGAAACTGACGCTTTCGCGCGCGAGTTTATCCACGTTCGGCGTGATGACATCCGTATTGCCGGCATATCCCGAATCCTGCGCGCGCCATTGATCGGCGAACACATAAACAAGGTTGGGCTTGTGCAAAGGCGCGGCGGGGCTTTGGGTTTGCGCTCCCGCGATCTGGCATCCCATCGCCAGCGACAACGATCCCATCCCAGCGATCCTCACAAATTCCCTCCGGTTTGAATTCAAGTTCTTCATGATGATAAGGCTTCCATAGCGTTGATTTACAATAATCCGAATCGAGCATACGCCGCCCGCCGTTTTGCATTCAAGCGCGTTCACACCAAAAGCAACGGACGTATCCCAAGTCATTTGACTTAGACTTGCGATCACGCATTTTTGCTTAAGGGACGAAAACCATGCGGTCGGAAGCGGCGCCAGCATTTGGAGTGC
>JAPLSP010000524.1 GCA_026398575.1 Candidatus Sumerlaeota bacterium
ATTTGGAGTGCGGTTGATTGCTGCCGCTTTAGCTTCCATAATCTTTAAGATTGGCGTAGCAAAAGCGGCAGTAAGCAACCGCACTCCAAATGCTGGCGCCGCTTCGAACGGCATTATTATAATCTCTTTGGCCTGAAGCGCTACACTGCTCCGAACCAAAAATCCGGAACTCGGAACCCGGAACTCGGAACCCGGAACTCACTTTGCGGCAGGGCCTTCGATGACGCGGATGGTGTTGTGCTGACTGTCGAGCATATAGACGCGCGAGCCGTCCTTGCTGGCCGCCACCGTCACGCGCAGGCAACCCTCGGCCTTGACGCGTGCGATTTCGGCGGCGCACGATCCATCCGCTTTCAGCCGTCGGATGCGGCCTTCCGATTCACTGGCGAAAATGTCGCCATTCGGGGCGATGCAGATGTTCTTGGGATTGCAGCAGCCGCCGAACCAATCCGGATCTTTGCGGTTGTCTTTGACGATCTGGTCCAGTTTTTTGCCGTCGCGATCATAGCGGACGATCCGCTTATAGCCGTTCTCCGCGACGTATAAATTTCCGCCGCCCCACGTCACGTCCATCTGCCCGCAACAGCCGCTCAGGCCGTCAATGATCTTTTTCGCTTCGCCCAAATCCGTATCGGAGCGATAAACCCCATAGCCGCGATTCGAGCGCGTGGTGACGAACAGATCGTTCTTCTCGCCGACGGCTATGGACGTCACTTCGTTCGTGGGCAATTCTTTGATGCTTGTCTTCAGCGTCTTGCCGTCCTTGTCCATCCTGACGACTTCGCCTTTTTCCCCGCCAGCGAAGATATCGCCATTGGAGGCGCAGGCAATGGCCGTGGGGGCAAATGTCAGCTTCAGCGTCCGGATTAATTTATCCTCGGGCGAGATCACCTTGACGACTTTTGCTTTCTGGTCGCAGGCCAGCAGATTGCCTTCCCTGTCCATGCACAACGAACTCAACTCGCCGATCTTGGTTTCGATGCGCCGCCCCAGGGCGCCGGCTTCCTTGTGCGTCGTTTTGACGGGCGTCGTGACCGCTGTAGCGGCAGGTTCGTCGCTCACTTCGAGTTTTTCCGGTTCCGCTTTGGAGGGCAGCAAAATGCCGGCGGACAACCAGGGCGTTTGAAAAATCACCCCGAAAACCAGACCGGCCAACGATGCTGCGATGAGCAACGGCAAGGACATGCGCTGATTGTTTTTCATCGGAATGGCGCCTCCCTTTATATTATATAAACCGAGCGCGTTTAGCAAGCCCGGCCCATGAACAACGTTCCTGCGAATGCTAATCACGGCTTGAATGCGAGGCAAGGGCATATTTGCAAATCAGCGCCTACCATCAGGGTTGACATCCCAAGCGTCTCAAGGCATAGTGAAAGCGCGGCTGAAGCGTATCAGCACAGCCGAATCGCATCAGCACGGCTGAAGCGTATCAGCCGTGCCCGGCAAAACAGGAAAAACGGGCTATATCCCACCTGTTCAAAAATACTGCAATTCAAAAGGAGGAAAGGATGAAGATCAGATTCTTATCATGCCTGGCGTTGGCGTTGGGGCTTGGCGCGGTTGCCCCAATGCTCGCCTCCGCCCAGACTGGCGGCGGCGACCCCTACAAAGCGCTCATCAAGCGCGACTATGGAACCGCCATAGAAGAAATGACGGCGATCGAAAAGGAAATCCAAGACGCCAAACCGAATCAATACCCGGCGATCGAGGCGCGTTTGATCGCCGTGCTCGATACCCCCGGCGCAACCATGCCGGGCAGGCAGTTCACCTGCGAGATGCTCCGCACCATCGGATCTGATAAATGCATTCCCGCCGTCGCGAAGTTGCTGACGGACGACAAGCTATCCCATAGCGCGCGCCGCGTTCTGCTGGCAATCAAATCCCCGGCTGCCGGCGCCGCGCTCAAGCAGGCGTTGGGGCAGACCCAAGGCAAAACGCGCATCGGCATCATCGAAACAATCGGCGACCGCGGAGATGCGGATTCGCTGGATGCGTTGAAGACAACTCTGAAAGGCGCCGATGATGCGACAGCCGGCGAGGTATTCGGCGCGCTTGCCAAAATTGGCGGCGCCCCGGCGGCTGATATTCTGGATACTTACAAGGCGTCCGGCCCGCTCTATACTGTCTGGGGACATGCCTATTTGCGCTGCGCCATGACTCTGGCGGCGGCGGATGCGGCGCGCTCGGAGAAAATGGTTCGCGGGCTGGCCGAAGGCGACACGCCCCTGCCCGTTAAGGCCGCCGCTTTCGGCGCGCTCGCCCAGCTGCAAAAAGAACAGGCTGTCCCGATGATCCTCAAGACGCTCGACGCCAAAGACGCGCTCATGCGTCGCGCGGCGCTGGGCGCTGTGATCGCCGTGCCGGGACACGCCGCGACCGAAGCATTTGCAAAACAACTGTCGGGATTGCCGGCTGAAACCAAAGCGACGCTTCTCGGAGCGCTTGCGGCGCGCGGCGACGCTGAAGGGCTGACCGATCTTGTGAACAAACTTGCGACGGACCGGGACACCATTGTCCAAGAGGCTGCCGCCAAGGCGTTGGCCCGCCTCGGCGCCGCTTCGAGCGTCGCGATCCTGTCGCCCATGCTGAAAGAAGGCGCCGTGGGCGCGCAAGCCAGCCAGTCATTGACCGAGCTTCGCGCGCAGGGCGTGCCTGAGGCTTTGATCAAGCAAACGGAGTCGGGCGACGCGGCCGTGCGCGCGGAAGTCATCGGCGTGCTGGCCGCGCGCGGGCAAAGCGAAGCGCTGCCTGCCATGCGCAAATCGGCGGGCGACAACGATTCGAAAGTCCGCGCTGCCGCCATCAAGGCAATGGGCAAAATCGGCGCGCAAGAGGAAATGAAAATGTTGTCCGAGGCGATCTTGAGCCGCAACGACAAAGGGGAGCGCGAGTCAATCGCCAACGCCATGTCCGCCATTGGCGCGCGCCTGCCGGATAAGGCCACGCGCTGCGACAGCGTCCTGCAGGTGATGTCGAAGGCCAATGCGGAAGTAAAGGTTCAACTGCTGTCAGTGCTTGCGGCGTTGGGCGGCGATAAGGCGTTGCAGGCGGCGCGAACCGCTCTTGGCGAACAAGGCGAAGTCCGCAAGGCCGCGTTGCGGGCGCTGGGCGAATGGACCGATGCCGCGCCCATGAAGGACCTTCAAAGCGCTGCCAAAGATGACAAGGACGAGACCAATCGGATTCTGGCTTTCCGCGGCTATGTCAAGATGATCGGCCTTTCGGCGGAAA
>JAPLSP010000233.1 GCA_026398575.1 Candidatus Sumerlaeota bacterium
CTCCAAATGCTGGCGCCAATCCCAACCGCATTACATTTATCTCCGACGCAGAAGTACTCCATGGAATTTATGATATGGAGCGATTGTCCTACCTTAAATGAAACGGCCCCATCTCTGGGGCCTGTTTCACGCTAGCCCTTACGGGCTATCCACCTGCGCTCAAACGCATTGATTGGGAGCTTACTCAGTCCATGATCCGAGGCAAGCTGAAAAACTATCTCCAAGCGCAGGCTATTGCTTGCTTGCCCTGCCAGAATTGCTCGACGGTTCGCGTCCATTCATCGGCCATGAGTTGGTGGCCAGAATAGGTGGGGTGGACGCCGTCCCAGATCCAGTAGTCGGCGGGGGCGCGTTTGCAGGCGTCGTCGAAAACTTTCTGGAATCGCACGAACGGCGCCTTGTATTTGGCGGCCAGCCGCGCGACGATCTCCTGGCGCTTCTTGATGTCGGCGTTGTATTCTTCCCAGCGATCCTTGACCTTGCCCACCGGCAATATGAACGGCTCGCACAGGACGAAACGGATCTTGGGCAGGGACATGAGCGTTTCGGCCAGCAACTGGTCATAGATCTTTTCGTATTCCTCGGGCGTGACGCCGTTCGGGCCTTTCAGGACGCTGGACGCGTCGTTGACGCCGATGAGAATGCTGAGGTAGTCCGGTTTCAGAGTGAGGGTGTCATTGGTCCAGCGCTTCTGGAGGTCGGTGACTTTGTTTCCGCTGACGCCGCGATTCAGAAAGGTCAGATTGCGCTCGGGGAATTGTCCGCCATATTTCGCGGCGATGATGAAACAATAGCCATGGCCCAGAATATGATTCGGGTCCAGATTGCGCCCGCGATTGCCGTCGGTGATGGAATCGCCCTGGAAAAGAATGCGGGCGTCTTTGGCGAACACCGGACCTTCGGCGGCGAAGAGCGGCGCTCGCAATGCGCACACTGCGGGAGCGGCGCCCAGCGCGAATAAAAACAAACGGCGGTGAATCATCAGGTGGTCTCTTTTCATTGTAGTATTGAAGCGCCAGAGAACCAGTTGGCTTGTTCATGGCGCCCGTGCCTCCTGCTAAAAATCCGTCGTGATTCGCCCGATCCGTCCGATCCGTGTTCTATCGCAGGAAGCAGATTGAAATAGAACACGGATGGGGCGGATCGGGCGGATCAACACGGATTTTTTCGTAGTTTGTGCGATTGAGAACATGCTGTCATTCATGTTTTGATAATGAACTAATTTTCATTTATGCTTTCATTCATATCTCAGCGCTTCGACGGGATTCATCATGGCGGCGCGGCGCGCCGGGTAGAGCCCGGAGGCCAGGCCGACGAACACCGAAACGGCAAACGCGACGGCGAAAGAAAGCGGCGTCAGGACGGTCGTGACGCGCGTCAGGGCGGTGATGACCTGCGGGATGATGGCGCCGAGGGCGAGGCCGATGACGCCGCCTGTGATGGACAGGATCAGGCTTTCGACGAGGAACTGGAGGAGGATGTCAATGCGGCGCGCGCCCATGGCGCGGCGGATGCCGATCTCGCGCGTGCGCTCGCTGACCGTGGCGAGCATGATATTCATGATACCGATTCCGCCGACGAGCAGCGAAATGGCCGCGATGGACCCGAGCACGATGTTGAAGAGGCGCCGCGCCGCCCGCGCCTGCTGGATCAGCTGCAGGGGCACTTCGATCTTGAAGTCTTCGCGGGAATGATTTTTCGCCAGCGTCTGTTTGACGCGCGCCGCTGCGGGGATGACGTTTTCCTGCTGGTCAATCGTCATGATAATGCTGTGCAGTTGCACGCGCTCGGCCTTGAACGATCCGGACTTGCTTTGAAAATACATGTCGCCGGAAAAGCGCTGGTAGGTTTCGAGAGGCACATAGACGTTCTGATTGTCGCCGACGAACCACAGAGGGGTGTTTTCGAGTTCCTCCGTGCTGTGCTTGTCTCCGACGACGCCGACCACGCGATAAAGCCCTCCCCCGACGCGCAGGTTTTTGCCCAGCGGATCGGTCGCGGCAAACAGAATGCGGGCCAGGCGCGCGCCGATCACGCAGACCGGCTGCCCGTCCTTCATGTCCTGGTCCGTGAAAAACCTCCCCGCCGACACGCGCAGGTTGGTCACTTGCGGATACCAGGGAACCGTGGCGACGACCTCGGAATCCAATTTGCGGTTGCCGAAACGCGCGGGCAGTTCGATGGACTTGAGCGGCGTCATGGATTCGAGATTGGGCGTCATCGCGGTCAGGCGGTCGGCGTCGGCGTAAGTGACGCCAAACGACTTGATGAATCCGCCTTTGTTCGATTCGCCGCTGGAGACCACTTCCTCGGGCGGAGCGACGCTCTTGATG
>JAPLSP010000155.1 GCA_026398575.1 Candidatus Sumerlaeota bacterium
GCACTCCAAATGCTGGCGCCATCCCTGAGCGCATTGGCCTTAATCCTAAGCAGTGAATACGTGACTATAATTCCAAGTCGGGAAATCATGCCAAACTTTTGAGTAGCTCAAGGCTGCTTTGATCTTGCGCGATGATATCCCGCATCAGGCTTGCGGCGGTGGGAAAGACGCCGAAGGTTCGCAGCTCCTCGCGCGACTCTCCAAGGACGTGTTCCTGGTAGCGGATCAACTCGCCCACGAGATAACGTAGCGAAAGATAGTTCATGTCGGCGAGACCGATATCGTGTCCGAGCGGACTTGGGACGCCATCCATTTCGAGGATCAGACGCGTCAGCGCCTCGGCCTGCGCGGCATGTTCGCGGGCGATATCCTGGACGCATTGCTGGCGCGCCTCGTCGCCGGGCGCCACATAAGGCGACAGGTCGAGAACGAAGCGAAACAGCGAATCGGTCTTGTGGCTCAGAAGCCGGTTGAGTATCACGATAACGCGCTCGCCTTCGGCTTCATGGAGTTGAGCCAGGTCAATCGCGTCGGGGGAATAGGAGGCAGTTATCATGAAATAGCAAAGCTCGATGAAATTGAAAGTGAAAGATTTGTCATAGTAGTCAGGAAAATTTTTGAGTCAGGATGATTTTTGAATCAGGGTAATTCTTTGACAGGATGAATTAGAGACAGGATAAATTAGAGACAGTATGAATTTATCCTGTCTCTAATTCATCCTGTCTCTAATCTATCCTGTCTTTCACAGGTTCCGCCTGGAAACTCGCTCCGCGTTCCTGTGCCAATCATAACCCCGCCAAAAATAGTTTTCCTGCGTCGGCCGCTTTCAACAGTGTCTGCCAGGAGAAGAAAAACCACAAGAGCGCGGCGCTGAACGCCCAGAGCGCGGCGCGGTCGAACAACGGGAGGCGATACTGCCCGACAAGGTCTGTCTCCGGCATATCGAGCGTCATGGCCCGGACGATGCGGAAATAGTAGTAGAGCGAAATCACGCTGTTGGCGACGGCGATCAGCGCCAGCGAGACGTGCGCCACCGATCCATTCTGGATCAGCAGGCCGAAGAGCAGAAACTTGGCGATGAAGCCGGCCAACACGGGCAATCCCGTCAGCGACAGCAAACACAGCACCATCGTCACGGCCAGCTCGGCGCTGGCGCGCGAAGGACTGTCCACAGCCAAAATGCCCCGGAAGACGGCGATGTCCGCGCGCCCCGTGCGGTTTTCGATCAGCATGACGCAATAAAACGCGCCAAAGTTCATCACGAAATAAATCGCCAGATAAAAAAGCATCGTCCGGAGCATGTCCGGCTGATTCATCACGGTCAGCGCCATGAGCAGGTATCCGGCGTGCGCGATGCTGGAATAGGCCAGGAGGCGCTTGAGGTTGGTCTGCTTGATGGCCGCCAGGTTGCCAAACGTCATCGTAGCCGCCGATAATCCCCAGAACAGCCACATCAGCGTCGCCGGCCCCAGGAAGGAAATCGCGCCCGATTTTGCGGCCAGAAACGGAGAAAAAACGCGCAACAATGCGGCGAAGCCCGCGGCCTTCGAGGCGACCGAAAGCCACGCCGTCACGGGCGTCGGCGCGCCTTCGTAAACGTCCGGCGCCCAGAACTGGAACGGCACGGAGGCGATCTTGAAGAGCAATCCCGCCATCACGAGCATCAGCGCGAGGGCGTGCATCTGCGGCGCCGCGCCCGAATGCGCGAAGCTGCCGGCGATATCGAGCGTCCCCGAAAGCCCGTAGAGATAGGATATCCCGAACAGCATGACCGCCGAAGCCACGCCGCCATAGAGCGCGTATTTGAGCGACGCCTCGACCGAGCGCCGCTCGCTGCGCAAATATCCGGCCAGAACGTAAGACGGCAGCGACACCGTTTCTAGCGCGATATAAAACATCATCCAGTCGCTCGAAGCCGCGAGGAGCGACATGCCCATCGTGGCCGTGAGGAGCGAGACGTGGAATTCGCCCATGCGCAAAGATGTGAGGGCGCGCGAACGGAGCGAAAAAACGACGGCCGTCAGTCCCGCAGACAGAAAAAAGAGCCGGAAGAACCGCGCCATGCCGTCGAGGACCAGCAATCCCCGGAAAACCGGCGCCGTCTCGCCGCCTGCTGCAACTTGGCT
>JAPLSP010000677.1 GCA_026398575.1 Candidatus Sumerlaeota bacterium
GTCAGCTGCAGCAGGTAGTGCTCGGTGATTTGTTCCGTCATGAGACGGACATTACATAAAGGCCTCACGTCACAATAGTTAAATTTTCGGGTTTATGAAAATTATTTTCATCACCTACTTCAGGCGGCTAAAGGCATACCAGATTGACGGCATCGTCCTTGATGTTCTGATCCGCAAGCATCAATCCATCCGCCATTCCCTCGGCATCTCCGTCGCGGTTCCCATGGATTCCTATCAGGCGATCAAGGCGATCTTCGAGGGGATTCTCCTGCGCAAAGGTGGCGCGTCCGCAGCCTCGATGCAGCAGCTCGACCTGCTGCAGGAAGACAAAGCCTTTCAATTGGAAAAATCAAAGCTCCATGACCTCTGGGAAGACGCCTCCGCCCGCGAAAAGCGCTCCCGCTCTCTCTTCGCCCAGGAGACCATCAAGGTCGAGGAAGTGGCCCGCGAGCTCGAATCCGCGCGCGACGCCATCGGCGCTGGAGTGGACGTTGAACGCTTCGTCATTAGCGCCCTGCGCGCGCATGGCGCTGTGATCGGCGGCACAGACCCGATTTCAGTTGATCTCGCCAACGCTCCCTCCTCGCTCCGGGATATGCTTCAGAATCGTCCCGCGTTCAAGGCCCGTTTCGATCTGCCGGTTCCCGATGGCGTCATTCACCTCAACCGCACGCATCCGATTGTCGAGGGGCTGGCTTCTTATGTTATGAATTCGGCGCTCGATCCGCAGGCTGAAGGAATCGCCGCGCGCTGCGGCGTTATCACAACGCGCGAGGTCGCCGAACGCACGACGCTGCTGCTCATCCGGTTCCGCTTCCAGATCATCACCACCATCGCGAATCAGGAACATCCCCTGCTGGCCGAGGATTGCCAGGCCTTTGCCTTCACAGGCGCGCCCACTGAACCGCGCTGGCTGGACGCCGCCGCCACGGAGCAACTGCTCGGCGCCGCGCCTGCCGCCAACACCAATCCCGATCTGGCGCGCCATTTCCTCCGGCAATTGATGGACAACTTCAGTCCGCTCCGCCCCCATCTCGAAAAAGCAGCCCACACCCGCGCAGCCGAGCTCCTCGACGCCCATCGCCGCGTCCGCCAAGCCGCCCAACGCAGACACGTAAAGTACGACATCGAACCCAAACTCCCCCCCGACGCCCTGGCCATCTACATCTATCTTCCCGCCAAGGGAGCATGACAAAACCAAATCCACAATATCCGTGATATCAGTGACATCCGTGGTTAGAAACATCTCCTGGAAAAAATATACATGAAACCCCAAAACTTATTCACTTCCATCCAAACCGAAGGCTTTCTTCTCCCCGCCGAGACGCTCGCCCGCATCTCCCGTGGCGACGCCTCGCTCGGCGGACTGAAGCCCGACGACTATCACCTCGAATCCGGCGAGCGCCTCAATGAAGCCGTCAACCGCTCCTGGACGCGCCTCCTCGGGTGCTGGACCCATTTCAAATCCGCCGCCGCCAAACTCGCCCCCGGCGAATCCGGCGTCTCCGTCACGCGCGAACGCTGGCTCCTCCCGCTCTTTCAGGAACTCGGCTACGGGCGGCTCATCGCGCACACGCCCGCCTTCGAGATCGAAGGCAAATCCTATCCTATCTCCCATTTCTGGCATCACTCCCCGATCCATCTCGCCGGGTGCGGCATGTCGCTCGATCAGCGCGCCGCCCGCGTGCCCGGCGCCGCTGGCGCCAGCCCGCACAGCCTCGTGCAGGAGTTCCTCAACCGCAACGACGACTGCCTCTGGGGGTTCGTCTCCAACGGCCTGCGCCTGCGCCTCCTGCGCGACAACGTCAGCCTCACGCGCCAGGCCTTCGTCGAGTTCGATCTCGAAGCCATGATGAACGGCGAACTCTACGCCGATTTCGCCGTCCTCTGGCTCCTCTGCCATCAGTCACGCGTCGAGGCCGAAAAGCCCGCCCAATGCTGGCTCGAACGCTGGGCCTCCGCCGCGCGCGAACAGGGCGCCCGCGCGCTCGAAACCCTTCGCGCCGGCGTCCAGGCGGCCATCAAAGCCCTCGGAAGCGGTTTCCTCGCCCATCCCGCCAACGCCGCCCTGCGAGAAAATCTCCGCTCCGGCGCGCTCTCCACACAGGACTACTACCGCCAACTCTTGCGCCTCGTGTACCGACTCCTCTTTCTCTTCGTCGCCGAGGATCGCGGCCTGCTTCTATTGCCCGAACTGACCGGCGACGACCCGGAGGAAGCCAAACGCGCCCGTCGCGAAGCCCGCGAACGCTATCAGCGCTTTTACTCGACCCAGCGCCTGCGCGCGCTGGCCCAGTCCCTGCGCGGAAGCCGCCATCCCGACCTCTGGCGCGCACTCCTGCTTGTCATGCGCGGCCTCAACCACCCCGAAGGCCTCCCCGGACTCGCCCTCCCCGCTCTCGGCAGTTTCCTCTGGTCCGACTCGGCATGCTCCGAGCTATGCGGCGAGCAGCGAGCGGGGAGCGGGGAGCAGGGAGACGAATGCAGCGAGCGGCGAGTGGGGAGCGGCGAGCAGGGAGAAGGATGCGGGGAGCGGAGAATGGGGAGTCCAAACATTTTGAATAGAGAGGGGAAGAGGGATGACCATCAAATCTTATCAGGATCTCGAAGTCTGGCAGCGGGGGATGACACTGGCCGAAATGGCGTATGCCCTGACGAAATCGTTTCCGAAGGAGGAACTCTTCGGCATGACCTCCCAGATTCGCCGCGCGGCAGCCTCGATCCCGGCCAACATCGCGGAGGGGTGGGGCAGGGACACGACCGGCGAATTTCTGCAGTTTCTTCGCATCGCGCAGGGCAGCCTTCGGGAACTGGAAACCCACCTGCTACTGTCTCAACGAGTGCAATTAACCTCACAGGAATCCATAACCCCGCTCATGGAGCTATGCCAAATCCTGGGACGCCAGCTAATCGCCCTCCAACGCAGCCTACAACCCAAGCCCACCCCCTAACCCCCTCCCCACTCGCTTCCCCCCAGCTCGCCGCTCACCATTCGCCGCTCGCTAATGTTGACCTTCTCTCCGCCATCCGTTCCCTCGCCTTCCGCGTCGAGAACAAAGTCTTCCTCCCTGTGGACTATCGCAACCTTGGCTCCGAGGAACTCGGCAGCGTCTATGAATCGCTCCTCGAACTCCATCCCGAGATCAACACCGCCGCCGCCGCGTTCGACCTCAAATCCGCCGCCGGAAGCGAACGCAAAACCACCGGCTCATACTATACCCCCAGCAGCCTCGTGAACTGTTTGCTCGACTCCGCCCTCGAACCAGTCATGAATGGAGCCGCAAAAGCAAGCGATCCGGAGATGGCAATACTGAATCTCAAGGTCTGCGACCCAGCCTGCGGCTCAGGACATTTCCTGATCGCCGCCGCCCATCGCATGGCCAAGCGCCTCGCCACCGTCCGGACCAGAGATGAAGAACCTTCGCCCGAAGCGATTCAACACGCGCTGCGCGATGTTATCAGTCATTGCATTTATGGCGTGGACATCAATCCCATGGCCATCGAGCTCTGCAAGGTCAACCTATGGATGGAAGCCTTGGAACCAGGCAAGCCGCTTTCGTTCTTGGATGCGCATATCCAGTGCGGCGACAGCCTCGTCGGCGTTTCACCGAATCTGGATATTTCCGAAATCCCCGACGAAGCCTTCAATCCTGCCTTTGGCGACGATAAAGCCACCGCCTCTGCCCTAAAGAAACGCAACAAGCGCGAACGCACAGGTCAACTAGGTCTCCGCTTTGAAGTGACCGTCCTGTCGAACCTGGAAGATCTTGCGCGCTATCTGGCGAACCGCTCCGCGCAGGTGGACGCCATGCCCGAAGACGACTCAGCGCAAGTGCAAGCCAAGTCAAAAGCCTATGATGAATTGCACGCCACGCGCGAATACCTGAGCAACCGCCTCGAACTGGACTTATGGACCGCCGCGTTTTTCTGGAGCATTCCCAAGTCTGATGGCGAGTCCCTGCTTGCGCCCACCCAACAGGAACTAATCCAGTTGCGCAACGGCGGTGAGCTAGATTCACGCATCGTGGAAGATGTGAAGAAATTGGCAGAACGCTTGAACTTCTTCCACTGGGAACTGGCTTTTCCGAAGGTCTTTTCTGGCGAGAATCCTGGCTTTGACTGCGTATTGGGCAATCCACCGTGGGAAAAGAACGAAGTTGAGGAACGTCCATTTTTTGCTTCTATACGTCCTGACATATCAAGCGCCACAAATGCATCTAAGCGAAAAAAAATGATTCAAGATCTAGAGAGAACGGACTGTGGTCTCTTCATGCGATGGATTGATTATAAACGAGACAGGGATGCAATAGATAAGTTTTTCAGATTCAGTAATGCTCTGCCACTTACAGCCGCAGGCAAATATAACCTCTATTCGCTCTTTGCAGAGCGGACTATTAATTTACTCAGCCATGAGGGGCGATGTGGTTTGATTGTCCAAACTGGAATTGCTACTGAAGATACGACTAAGCAATTTTTCAAAAGTGTTTCAGAGAGTGGGCGCTTAATAAGTTTGTATGATTTCGAAAACAGACTAGGTTTGTTTGCGGGCATCCATCGCAGCATAAGGTTTTCATTAATAACACTTGGCGGGAAACGCATAAATATCGAAAAAACAAACTATGCATTCCTCTTATTAACTCCAGATGATTTAAGCATTCATGAACGAAGGTTTTTCCTTACGCCAACAGATTATGCCTTAATTAACCCCAACACGAGAAACTGCCCGATATTTAGAAATATCCAAGAAGCCAATCTAGCAAGAAGAATTTACCGATTCATCCCAGTGCTTGAAATCGAGAATGTCCAAAATCCTTGGAATTTGCTAATAAGAAGGCAATTCAACATCGCAGATGATTCAGAACTGCTTAGAACATATGATGATTTAGTAAATGACGGTTACGAGTTAATCGATACTAGATTTTCAAAACCTGAAACAGATTCCTTTGTGCCGTTTCATGAAGCCAAAATGATGAATATATATGATCATCGCTTTGGGAGTTTTGGCGGCGTAAGTAAAGAAGATATCGCGAAAGGAAATTGTCGCATTCTAACTCTTGAGGAGTGTGCGAATCCTGTTCAAGTAGCGGTTCCACGATACTGGGTCCCGGAAGATCAATGGAGGAAAAAGATCCCGTTTGATTACTCTTGGCTTATTGGCTTCCGGTGGTTCACGAACACAACTAACGAAAGAACGTTAGTGACATCGGTGGTGTCAAAGATTGCATGTGGTGATACCCTTCCATGTATTTATTTTCAAGATTCGAATAGGAAGTTTGCGACGCTATTAGTTGGAAATTTAAGCTCGTTCATCTTGGATTTCTTCGCAAGGCAGAAACTTAGTGGGACTCACATGAATTTTTTCATCATTAAGCAACTCCCCGTCCTGCCACCAAGCGCCTATACCCCAAATGATATAAAATACATTGCCCCGCGCGTACTTGAGTTGGTCTACACCGCTTACGATTTGCATTCATTTGCCGAGGATACGGGCTACCACGGCGAACCCTTCCGCTGGGACAACGATCGCCGTTTCTTCTTGCGCTGTGAACTTGACGCTGCTTTCTTCCACCTCTATCTCCCCGCCGACGCAAACGGCGACTGGCGTCCCGCCCGCCGCGCCGACGGCTGCCCTTACGACGAAACCCCGGAACAACTCGCCGAACTCAAGCGCCATTTCCCCACGCCCCGCGACGCCGTCTCCTACATCATGGACACCTTCCCCATCGTCCGCCGCAAAGACGAATCCGCCCACGGCCACTACCGCACAAAAGACACCATCCTCGAAATCTACGACGCCATGCAACACTCCATAGCAACCGACACCCCTTACCAAACTCGTCTCACCCCTTCCCCCGCTGACCCGCGCTGCTGCCATCCATCCAGAGAAACAAAAGAAGGTATCACATCAGAATTTAAAGAACCATGAAGACAGCAAACATGAATAACGCGAGCACATATTCCACGACAACGGAAACATCGCAATGATAGATGCTGACTTCAGACGAATTGCCAAAGAAATCTATCCCATCCTTAGCTCTGGCAAATGCATTGCTTGGGTAGGTTCTGGTTTTTCAATGATTGCGAATTATTATGAGTTGAAGAAGCTGATTATACATCTGTGCGAATCCTGTAACGTATCCTTTTTTGATGACGCTGACGAACCATCTTTTGATAGTCTTGCTGAGAAGGCTGATGAGTGCAAGAAAGCCAGCAAGGTACTTTATCATGAGACATTAGCAGAGCATTTTGGCCAAAGGCCTTCCGTAACAAGAATTGCATATACGTCTCTTCTGAAGCTGCCTTTTTGTGGATATGTTACTACA
>JAPLSP010000006.1 GCA_026398575.1 Candidatus Sumerlaeota bacterium
CCGCTCCTATCCGCATGAATATCCTCTTCCTACATGTGCATTTGCGATGAATATACGTCATCGTATTTGCGAATAGGAGTACTTAGCCAGGCTTAATTATTGCCATTATTGAGAATGTTGGTTGCGACCTCGCCCGCGTCCACCAAGCCGTGGCCATAATAATCATCCACGCCGGGGGCGCCCAAATCATCGGCGGCGGCAAAGACGTCAACATGGATTGGCGCGCTGAGCTGAAGAGCGAAAACGCCTGCTACATGCGGAGACGCCATGCTGGTGCCGCTGAGATACTTATAGGTCCCGCCTTTATAGGTTGAAAGGCAATTGACCCCCGGCGCCGCCAGCGCTATCTCTGGGCCATGGCAGCTCCAGGACGGGCATTGATCGTCGGCGCCCGTTGCCGCCACGGCGATCACGCTGTCATAGGCGCCGGGATATTCCACCGCCCCTCCGCTGTTGCCGGCCGCCGCCACCAGGATGATCGAAGCGGCCTGGGCGCGGTCGCAGGCGTCGCTAAACGATTGAACGTTACTGCTGGTACCCAGGCTCATATTGATGATATGAATTTCGATATGAATATTGTTAATTTTGTTATTGATGCACCAATCCAGGCCCTTGATAATGTCGCTGATATAGCCCGAGCCTGCGGCGTTCAAAACTTTGACGGCGTATAGGTTGGCTTCCGGCGCCACGCCAACGACACCCAGGCTATTGTTGCGCGCAGCGATGATGCCCGCCACATGGGTGCCGTGGCCATTGTCATCGGCATACGATCGCTTCGGATTGATGATGTTGATGCCGCCCTTGCAATTTGCCGCCAAATCCGGATGCGTGTATTCAATGCCAGTATCGAGCACCGCCACGTTTATTCCCGCCCCTTTCACGCCCGCATCCCAGGCGAATTCCGCGTCAATGCGATTGACGCCCCAGGGTAACTGCTGCTGCGGCGGTGGCGGCGGCGGCGGCGGCGTCTTGCCGTCGGGTTTGACCGATGCGTAGACTTCCGCGTCATCCTCCACGCGCAGAACGCCCGTCATTTTCTTCAAGGCCGCTTCATTCGCCGCCGGAATCATTGCGGACATAGCATTGACGATCGGCAGGTGGTGGATCACGCTCCCCTTGGCCCGCTGAATAATTCCAAGCTGCGCTTGTTCCTGGTCAGTTTGAGGATCAAAGACGACGATGCGTCTGACTTGGCCCTGTCCCTGGGCATAGAGCAGCGGCGCCATTCCCATGACCATCATGAAAGTGAGGCCGATTGCCGCACAAAGGCGCATAGCTCGTTTCGACATAGCAGAAAATCCTTTCCTTCCTGAGGATCAGCATACAACCATACAGCGGAGATTAGACAGCTAAAGCGGTCTTTTTGTCAAGCAGAATGCGGCGCCAGGGGGCTGGTGGAAAGCATTGCGGCAGCGGCGGCGAGATATTATACTGCATTCAGCAATGCTGATGCTGCAAGGCGCTTGGCGGCGGCAAAGAATATGAATGTGAAAGAGGCAAAACGGATATGCATTTGAATATTTCTCAATGAAAGGCCATTTCCAATGAAACCACTCTTTATTCTCTCTGCCTTGCTTGCGTTCCTATGCGATTATTCCTTCGCCGCCGATGCGGTGAAGCCGAACATTCTTCTCATCGTCTCGGACGATCAAGGCTACGCCGACACGGGCTTCACCGGCTGCAAGGACATCCCCACGCCGCATCTGGATTCGCTTGCGAAGAGCGGGCTGCGGTGCACGAGCGGCTATGTCACGCATCCCTTCTGCAATCCGACGCGCGCAGGGCTGATGACGGGGCGCTATCAGCAACGGTTCGGACATGAGAACAATCCGTTCTATGATCCGGCGGACAAGCGCGAGGGCTTGCCGCTCAGCGAACGGCTGCTGCCGGACGTGCTGCGCGAGGCGGGTTATGTGACCGGCTGGATCGGCAAGTGGCATCTGGGCGCGACGCCGGAGCATAATCCACTCGCGCGCGGATTCATGGAAGGCTTTGGTTTCATCGGCGGCGGGCACAAGTACCGCGATTGGGCGCCAAAGCCGGGCGTTGAGTATCAAGTTCCCATCGAGCGCAACGGCAAGGCGATAGAAGAAAAGGAGCATCTCACCATCGCATTCGGGCGCGAGGCGTCGGCATTCATCCGCCGCCATCCCGACAAACCGTGGTTCCTCTACCTCGCCTTCAACGCGCCGCATACGCCGCACGAACCAACGCCTGAGCGGCTGGAACGGTTCACCGCGATCAGCGATCCGAAGCGCCGCGCCTACGCCGCGCAAGTCAGCCTCATGGACGATTCCGTCGGAATGGCGCTGACCGCGTTGCGCGAGACCAAGCAGACCGAGCGCACGCTGGTGTTCTTCTTCAGCGACAACGGCGGACCCATCAATGTCAACGGCTCCCTGAATACGCCTTTTCGCGGCGGCAAGGGCGATGTCTACGAAGGCGGCGTGCACGTTCCGTTCGTCGTCTCGTGGCCGTCGCGGCTGGCTGCCGGAAAAACCTATGACAAGCCCGTCAGCTCGGTGGACGTCTTCGCGACCGCTGTCTCTGTAGCCGGCGCGAAAATGCCAACCGACAGGAAATATGACAGCGTGAACTTGATGCCATTCCTATCCGGCGAAAATTCCGCTGCGCCGCACGAGCGGCTTTTCTGGCGCTCGGGGAAGAAATGGGCCGTGCGAGAAGGAGATGGCGCGCCGAAACTTGTCCGCCTCGGCGATAAGCCCGATGCGCTGTTTGATCTTGCCGCAGACGCCGGCGAAGCCAATGACCTCGCCGCCACGCGCCCTGACGATGTCAAGCGCCTCGGCGCCGCCCTCGACGCATGGGACAAAGAACTCATTCTGCCGGCCTTCCCCGGACTCGGCGCGCGCAGAGCCGCCGCCGGCAAGCAGGCAAATCCAAAAAAAGAAACGGAGAAGCAACCATGAAGAGCAACCTCAGCAACCGCAGTCTCCTCGCCAAGATATGTGTCCTATGTGTCCTATGGGTCCTATGCGGCCATGTTTATGCGGCTGATGTCCCGGAGAAAGCCGACGTTAAGGCGAAGCCGGCAGCCAAAGCTGCGACTAATGCCGCCGTGGCAAAGACGACCGCGCCAAAGGTTCTTTCGCCCGCGCCGACGATGGCCGATATTCATTACGGGAAGCATCCGAAGCAAGTGCTGCATTTCTGGAAGGCCGAGTCGGACAAGCCCACGCCGTTGCTGTTTTATATCCACGGCGGCGGGTGGCAGAACGGCAATCGCGCGAGCGTGGCCAGCATGCTGCCGGAAATGCTGAAGGCCGGCATTTCGGTGGTTTCGATCGAATATCGGTTCATCGCCGAAGCGACGGCGGACCAGGTTTCGCCGCCGGTCAAAGGGCCGCTGCATGACGCCGCGCGGGCGCTGCAGTTCGTGCGCAGCAAAGCCGCCGAGTGGAACATAGACAAGGCGCGCATCGGCGCCTCAGGCGGTTCGGCGGGCGCGTGTTCAAGCCTGTGGCTGGCGTTCCATCCCGACCTCGCCGACCCGAAGAGCGCCGATCCCGTCGCGCGGGAATCCTCGCGTTTATATTGCGCCGCCGTCAGTGGCGCGCAGACCACGCTCGATCCGCAGCAGATGAAGGAGTGGACTCCGAACAGCAAGTACGGCGGGCATGCGTTTGGGTTCAAGGGCGATCCGGCGAAGAAAATTTCGCAGTTCGATGATTTCCTCGCCGGACGCGAAAAAATTCTCGAATGGATTGCCGAGTATTCGCCCTATGCGCTCGTTACGCCCGATGATCCGCCGGTTTATCTCTACTACAGCGCGCCGCCCGCGCTTGGCCAGGATCAGAAGGACCCGACGCACACCTCGAACTTCGGCGTGAAGTTACAGGAGAAATGCAAAAGCGCGGGTGTCGAGTGCGAACTCGTCTATCCCGGCGCGCCCGATGTGAAACATGCGAACGCTCAGGAATATCTGATCCAGAAGCTCAAAGAGCCGGCGGCGAAATAAGACAATGCAGGCAGAATCATTGAGGGCAGAATCATGATTCTGCCCTCAATGATTCTGCGGGCGCGCCACGTGGCGCAGCTGCCCAAATAAGCACAAGAGTTATGTCGGTGAGCAATGAAACGCATTATCTATCCAGCTTGGCGCCGCATGGTAGGCCGTCCCGCTCCGTCGGACGGCCACAGCGCGCCCAGGCCGTCCGACGGAG
>JAPLSP010000520.1 GCA_026398575.1 Candidatus Sumerlaeota bacterium
GATTTCAGAACCGACGACATGATAGTCGCGCTTGCCGAGGAAATCGCGGGCGCGCTTGCCCACGGTGAATACATCCACGCGCGCGCGTCCCCCATTTTCCGCAATATAATTTTCCGCCAGCCGCAGGACGGATGAATTATATCCGCCGCACAGCCCCCGGTCGCTGGCGATCACAAGCACGGTCAGACCGCGTCCGTCTTCGCGCCGGGCGAAGAGCGGCTGCGAGGCGGCCGCTTCGCTGCGCGCCAGATGCATGATCAGGTCCTCGATCTTTACGGCATAGGGGCGAGCGGCCATCATCGCGTTTTGCACACGCCGCAGCTTGGCCGTCGAGATCATCTCCATGGTCCGGGTGATCTTGCGAGTGCTCGAAACCGACTTGATTCGCCGGCGCAGAGTTTTGATGTTTTCAGGCATAATATATCTTTGTGAATCCGCTTTATTTTTCCGCAAACTCATTGGGCGACGTTGCCCGAATCATACTGATTCGCATTTGCTTGTCCTTGGGCAATGCCTTATCCACCATCCTCCAGATCAAGTCCTGTCTTTCCGAATACATCAGTTTCTTGAGCTTGGGCGCCATCACATACAAGCGAAACAAGTTGGTTGATGGAACTTTTTGCGCCTTTACTTGTGCTGGAATTTTGCATTCCTTCAATTGCGATTGGACTGAGTGGCAAAGCTGACTAATATAGCCAGGAATTTTAGGTGGCTTTATTGCAGGCATGTTCGAATCTCCTTCACAATGTCATATAAATCGTTCGCTTCCTGGCTTGTAGTCTGAACGGGTGAGTATCGCGCATAAATGGTCCAGTTATCACAAATATCTTTGAGCCTTTGTGAAAGGTCACCATGCTTGCCAAGACTCGCTTCTTGAAGATGCTTTATGAGCTCGGGCATTTCTGCGATCAGTCCTTCCAAATCGTGCCTGGCGTAGCACAATTGCCATAGCCTAGCCTCATTTCTTGTCAAGCATTCTTTGCGGCCGCCTTGAAGCCAGCGATGCTTTTCGAGCAGCTTCGCTTTCAGCAGACACTCAATGCATAACCCGGCAAGATAAATCGCCCCGTTGGCGCGCTCATTTGATCTTGTGTTGCATAAGGCCTTTGAATCTCCAAACCTAAGATATGCGACGCTTCTTGCCTGCTGGGGATTCATTCCTTTGAACTTCTCGCAAATGTCAGGCCATTTCCTACTCATAAGCCTTGTCCTTTGAGGCGCCAACCCTCTTATTCCCCAATTTCCCCCGCATGCCTCAACTTGAACTGCTCCACAAATATCCCACACGCCCGCGACAGCTCCGACTTCGTCTTGTCGTCCAATTGCTTCGTATTCTTAATCGCCTCGACAACGTCGGGATGATTCGCATTCAGGAATTCATGCCATTCCTTTTCAAAAGTATGCGCCAACTCGACCGGCAGCGCATCGAGAAAACCTTTGGTGGCTGCGAAGATAATCGTCACCTGCTTCCACAGCGGCATCGGATCGAACAAGCCCTGCTTCAGGATTTCGACCAGCCGTTCGCCGCGCGCCAGCTGCTGTTTGGTCGCCGCGTCCAAGTCAGAGCCGAATTGCGCGAAGGCCTCCAGATTGCGATACTGCGCCAAATCCAGACGCAACTGCGCGCTCACGGCCTTCATCGCCTTGGTCTGCGCGCTCGAACCGACGCGCGAAACCGACAGGCCGACGTTGATCGCCGGGCGCACGCCCGAATAGAACAAATCCGGCTCGAGGTATATCTGCCCGTCCGTGATCGAGATGACGTTCGTCGGGATATAGGCCGAGACGTCGCCCGCTTGCGTCTCGATGACGGGGATCGCCGTCAGCGAGCCAGCGCCGTGCGCGTCGTCCAGTTTGGCGGCGCGCTCGAGCAGACGCGAATGGTTATAAAAGATGTCGCCCGGATACGCCTCGCGTCCCGGTGGGCGGCGCAACAACAGCGATATCTGGCGATAGGCGGCGGCCTGCTTGCTCAGGTCGTCATAAAAACAGACGGCGTGCTGGCCATGGTCGCGGAAGTATTCGCCCATCGCGCATCCGGCGTAAGGAGCGGCATATTGCAGCGAAGCGGCCTGCTCGGCCGTGGCCGCCACAACGATGGTATGGTCCATCGCCTTGTGTTTTTCGAGTATCTCGACAAACGCCACCACGCTCGACATCTTCTGTCCGACGGCGACGTAGATGCACGTCAGATCGCCGCCGCGCTGGTTGAGGATGGTGTCCAGAATGATCGAAGTCTTGCCCGTTTGGCGGTCGCCGATGATGAGTTCGCGCTGGCCGCGTCCGATCGGGATCATCGAGTCAATCGCCTTGATGCCCGTCATCATCGGCTCGCGTACCGGCTGGCGCGAGACGACGTTCGGGACTTTGGCTTCGATGGGATAATATTCCTTGGCGACGATGGGGCCCTTGCCGTCGAGCGGCTGGCCGAGCGAATTGACCACGCGCCCCAACAACCCCGGTCCGACGGGCACCGAAGCGATGCGTCCCGTGCGTTTGACCGTATCGCCCTCCTTGATCGCCTGATCCGACCCAAAGAGCGCCACGCCCACCGAGGATTCTTCCAGATTCAAAACCACGCCCATCACGCCGCCGGGGAATTCCAGCAACTCGCCCGCCATCGCTTCATTCAGGCCATAAACCGTCGCGATCGAATCGCCCACTTTCAGGATCGTTCCGACCTTTTCCATCTCGACCACGCGGTCGTAGCTGGAGAGTTCTTTTTCCAGAATACTGGTGATTTCGTCCGCTCGCAGTGCCATAATTTGCTCCCTAAAGGGATTTTCAATTTATAATTATAGATGATTTATAGTAGTCATTTCTTCTTGATATTGGACGGAACAGCTCGCAGCTGCTATAGTTCTTTCTCAGCGTAATCGCGATGCTTTTTATCATTCGATTGCTTCAGCCGCGATAGAGCTTTCTTGTGAGTATCGCTATTCTTGTAATTGGGATCCGCTATGCCAAGTACCGTATCTATGCGATAGACGCTCTCCATATAGGGCTCATCTGAAATTGCCACAATGAAGAATGATCTTATCTTCTCATTCACGGGCTTGTTATTGTAGTTCATCCTTTGCATTATCTTTTGATCTTTGTTTTCAAACTTTATTCCTAAATATTCAGAGAGAGTCCGATAAAGCGCATACCGATCCTTTTCAGAGAAAATTGCGCGTTCCCGAAAGACCTTTTCAGAAAATGGAATCATTTTCTCTCCGCCAATAAGGGCCATAGACTCTACTGCCGTCTGCCTGCGTATTGGATCGGAAGTTGCGATATCCTCGATCAGCGCTTCCGATTCAATGACGCGCATACACCCCAGGAAATACACGCTGCGAGAAGATATCGCTTTAATATCTTCTTCCCTTTTTTCTCCGATAAGAGCTGATGACGTTGCGAAGTCCGTCAAAACGCTTATTAGCCTATTTTTTGGAACACTTGTCTTTGTCCAAGCCCCCAAGATATATTCCGGTGGCACACCAGCCTTTTTCCCAGGATTAATGATTAATTGTTTGATTTGCCGTCGCAATATGTCATCGCTCCAAGGGAAATTTGTATTCTGTGCGAAAGCAGAGCCGCAAAATATAATAAGAGCGACAAAATATGTCAAAAACACCAGTCTGTATTTCATGCAATGCTCCTTTCCGATAATTCCAATCGAGAAAATATGTACATATCCAATTTAATTAGTCCAGTCAGTGAAATACTATGGAACATCCGGAGTCGGGGGAATAAGAATTTTGTATTTTGCCTCGACGATTGAATATTCATTTTTGCCATTGAAGATACGCGCTCGAACCAGCTTCTCAGGCTCGCTGTCAGGTACGAAAGTGTAAGAGATTGGAATAGGATAAGGGACACTTGTATATTTAATATTTTGCCATGAGAGGCATTTATGTACGGTTTCAACTTCGGCATAGCGATCATCATATTTCCATATTATATAATAGGGATAGTCTTCTTTTGAAAATGGATAATCGAGCGATATAGTTACAGGCTCATTTTCTTTAGCTATATAAGCGCCGGTCTGTGATTGAATATTTATTTTTGTGCCTGAGATGGAGATTTGCTTTGCTATAGAATGCCCCTTTTTCTCAAGATCCCGTAATGCCTTGATGATATTATCATATTGCATAAATGCTACTTGCTCAATGACGCTTGTGCTAACATCGCAGCTGCCCCATGCAAACATGCCAACATTTGAATCAGGAATTTTAGCGCCAATATAAATATTTAAGGTTCCTTAAAAGAATCTGTGGGTCAATTTCGGTTCCGGTAGTTTGCCAAGCTTATGATAGAGCACAATTTCCAAGCATTTGAAGGTCGAAAATCCATAGCTATTTCTCATCGCGACTTTCGCCTTGTTGTTCAGCCCTT
>JAPLSP010000774.1 GCA_026398575.1 Candidatus Sumerlaeota bacterium
CAGCTGCAGCAGGTAGTGCTCGGTGATTTGTTCCGTCATGAGACGGACATTACATAAAGGCCTCACGTCACAATAGTTAAATTTTCGGGTTTATGAAAATTATTTTCATCACCTACTTCAGGCGGCTAAAGGCATACGAAAAATATGAGTATGCCACGAAACGCGAATCGCTCTGGGAAGGAATGGGCTTGACGCGAGATCGTTCATTGCGTGAACATGCTTGCGCGCTTTTGCAGGAAACGCACGCGAAAGAAACACACGCTTAGCGCAACATGAATTTCTGGCGGCCGCCATGGACTCAAAACATCCAGCCTCGCCCCTGCCCGCGGTTTCAGGAATGCAGGACGGCCAGGCGCTCTCGGGATTGCGCGGCTCGAGCCTTTTGACCGTGATCGAGCCGCCCAAAGGATTGATCGCGATCAACCTGGCCGAGCTATGGCGCTATCGCGAGCTGTTTTCCTCGCTCATTTGGCGCGATATCTCGGTGCGCTATAAGCAAACGCTGCTCGGCATTTCCTGGGCCGTCATCGGTCCGGTGGCCTCCACGGTTATTTTCACGCTTATCTTCGGAGGACTGGCTCATCTGAAAACGGACGGCTTGCCGGCGCCGGTGTATTACATGACCGGCTTGACGATTTGGCGCTATTTCCAAAATGCGCTGACGGCGGCCAGCGGCAGTCTGGTCAATAATCAAAACCTGCTGACCAAAATTTATTTCCCGCGCGTCATTATCCCAGTCGCCACAATCCTGTCGAATCTCGTGGATCTCATCATCGGCCTTGTCATCCTTTTTGCGGTGATGTTGTGGTACTGGGTTATTCCGGATTATGCCATTCTCTTGATGCCCCTGCTGGTTCTCATCGCCACGGGCACGGCGTTGGGCGTTGGTTTGTTTTTCGCGGCGCTCTATGTCCGCTATCGCGACGTTGTGCAGCTGATCCCATTCCTTGCCCAGCTGTGGATGTATTGTACGGTCATCATCCCCTTCAGTGAATTCACAAAGCATTTGGAAGGCTGGGGCTGGGGCGGCTGGCGTTACCTCTACGGCTTGAATCCCATGGGCGGCGTGGTCGAAGGCTTCCGGTGGTGTCTGGCTCGCCACTATATGAAGCCCGCGGTCGAGGCGCCCTGGATTCTGATCGCGATTGGCGCCGCCGTCATGGCGCTTTTTCTTCTCGGGGGCTTATACTACTTTCGCCGGGTCGAATCCCAATTTGCCGACGTGGTCTAAGTACTCATATTCGAAAATACGATCTCATAAATTTATCGCACATTCTCATGCAAGAAGGGTAGATTCATGCGGATAGGAGCGGCGCCAGCTTTTGGAGTAAGGTGGCTTGCCGCCGTCTTTTTTGCGTTTCAATGGCCTTGGCGCTAAAAAGAAGGCGGCAAGCCACCTTACTCAAAAAGCTGGCGCTCATCCAAATAGCATTAACCCAACTTTGACATATCGTGGTTGTAAGTCTAGTGATTTCAATGCCACTATACTCCGATTCGTCCTATTCGTCACTACCGGGCATGATCCAAATTCGTTTGGGCGCGATCAGTGCTCCGGAGATTGCCAGTTGTTTGTACAGCTCGACATGTGCCGGTTCAGGTTTGGTTGCTTGGCGGATTTTCAGGATCCATCCGTCTTCGCTCGGGAGCAAGATCGTGCTAATCTGCCGTGTCCGCAGGATTTCGCGAAC
>JAPLSP010000350.1 GCA_026398575.1 Candidatus Sumerlaeota bacterium
TCGACCTTCAAATGCTTGGAAATTGTGCTCTATCATAAGCTTGGCAAACTACCGGAACCGAAATTGACCCACAGATTCTTTTAAGGAACCATAATCCTTCGTCCTTGATGTCCTTGCAGTCTTTGTTGTCCTTGCGCCGCCGAGCCGAATTTAGACAAGCCATTGACACTGAAATATTGTGATGCTTTTTAAGAGGAGGAATTATCATGCGCGCGTCAATAGGTATTTCGGCCATGTTAGGGCTTATAGTGGCATGGGGCGCCGCTTTGCCATGCGTGGCGGCGTCAAACGATATGATCAAAGCTCTTCCCCCAAGCGTGGACTCGGTTTCATGTATGGACGTTGCCGCGCTGCGGGGGCATACGGCAGTCCTTGCCATTGTCATGGATACGATGGACGGCGCGTGCAGCGGCCCCTTCGGCGATCTGCCGGAAGGGTGGATGAAAAAGATGGGGATTGATCCGGCAAAGAACCTGGATTCCATCATCATCGGCGCCGCCAACGCGCAGGCGACCACGGCTACTCCTGCGCCCATGACGGCGATTCTGACGGGCATATTCGATGCGGATCAGCTGACCAAAGCCGAAAGCGTCCTGAAAGACGATGGGTGCAAAATCAAACGCGACACCTACAAGAACGTCACAGTGCTGTCGGCGCGGAGGAAAAAATCCTCCCCGGATATTTTTTGCGCGCTCGTTGGCCCTTCGCTTCTCATCGGCAACTCGCGCCCGTTGATGGAGCAGACAATTGACCGGCTACAATCCCCTGGCTCGGGCGGCGAGGGAGCGTTGGGGAATCCCAAACTCGCGGCCTTGCTCAAAGATACAGACATAAAAGCGCCAGTCTGGATTGCAGGGCAGGCGCCCGAACAAGGATTTAGCGCGCAAAAAAATCCGTTTCAGGCCTCCATCAGCATTGGCGCCGGCGGTGGCGGGGGCGGCTTCGGCGGTGGCGGCGGCGGGGTTCATTTTTCCAAAAGCTTCTCCACTTCGATCAAGAGCAATACCGCCGTCTCGTCGGCCAGCGCCACTACCTTGCCCATGATCACGATTGGCGGAGACAAAGATGACGACGCTACAAGCGACCCGCTGGGCGCCGTCGGCGCCGTCGCGATTGCAGTGCAGGCAGGCGGGACGAATATGAATCAGCAAAATTCTGTCATCAAATTCAGCGGCCAGAAAAGCAGCGTGATCAGCATCAGCAGCAGCGCCAATGGCGCGCGGAGCAGTTTCGTATCGCTGAATCCGCAGGATCCCGCTTCGATTCTCCCGAACTTGAAGGGTTTGAAGGAATACACCCTGTCCTGCGACGCCGAATCGGGCGCCAATGCCAAAGCGACGCTATTTTTTGAGAATCAAGAAAGCGCCACCCAGGCAAAGTCCATACTCAAAACATGCAGAAGCATGTTTGGCTCCACTCTTATCAATCTCAAATTCGACAACGATGATGACAACACAGCCCACAACGATCCAGCGACTTCCAGCGCCAAGTCCACAAAGGACGAAAGAGCCAGCCTTACGGACCTGCTGAATAAAGTGAAGATTCAAACAGAGGACAAAAAACTCACTGCAACATGGAACCTGACCGAAGAAGATGCGCGCGATCTGAGAGAAGCATTCAAGAATCCAGTCGAGAACAAAGGCGCTGCGATCTTCGCGCGAAAGGCCTTGATAAGAACCAAAGCTCCAGCGGCTGATACGCCCGAGAGCGCGCCCGGCAAACCGGCGTCGGCTGCGCCCCCTGCTGGATTCTGATATGAAATCATGAGGCGGCCTATGAATTCCAGCGATACGTCGAAAAATCCGCCGGGCAAAGCAAATACGCCCGGCTCAATCCCCGAAGTAATTTCTGCGCCGCATTTGCCGCAGCAACCGGCAGACCAGACAGCAGATTCCTCAGCGTCGCCGAAGAGTTTGCGGAGTTTGGATTTCACATTCGAACCGCTTCATTCCACGGCGCAAACGCCCAAGCCTCC
>JAPLSP010000119.1 GCA_026398575.1 Candidatus Sumerlaeota bacterium
CGATCGGCGAGCCGGGCACGCAGCTGACCCTGCGAACCTTCCACATCGGCGGTCTGGCCGCGCGCGTCTTGGAAGGATGGTATCAGGCTTCGCAGGACGGCATCATCCGCTATAAGAACCTGCGGGTCGTGCAACATCCCAAAGGCTACTACGTCGTCATCAACCGCACGGGCGCCATCCACCTCGAAGACGAGGAAGGCGCCATCCTCGAAGTGTTGCCCAACATCCGCTATGGCTCGGTCGTCAAGAAGAAAGACGGCGAATCCGTCAAGGAAAGCGAACGCTTCGTTGAATGGGACCCGCATACGCTGCCGATCATCGCGGAAAGCAGCGGTTACATCCGGCTGCATGACATCATCCCCGGCCTGACGATGCGCGAAGAAATTGACTCGGTCACCGGAATTGCCCAGCGCGTGATCGCCGAGCACAAGGAAGACCGCCATCCGCAAATCATGATTCTCGATGAGAGCGAAGAGGTGATCTCGCAATACGCGCTGGCCGCCGGAACCATTCTGTCGCGCGGCGCGGAAGAAGGCGCCCGCATTGACGCCGGCGAGGTCATGGCGCGCGTGCCGCAGGCCAAGGTCAAATCCAAAGACATCACCGGCGGTCTGCCGCGCGTGGACGAGCTGCTCGAAGCGCGCAAGCCCAAGGACGCTTCGGTCATGGCGGATATTGACGGCGTCATTCATATCAAGGGCGTTTCCAAGGGAACGCGCAAAATCTCGGTCGTCGGCGACGACGGCAAGGAAATACAATACAGCATTCCGACCAACCGGCACCTGACCGTGCGCGACAAGGAACGCGTTCAGGCCGGCGAAGAAATCACCGACGGTTCGCCCAATCCGCATGACATCCTGCGCGTCAAGGGCGAAAAGGCCGTGATGCAGTTCATCGTTTCCGAAGTGCAGGAAGTTTACCGTCTGCAGGGCGTTTCCATCAACGACAAGCACATCGAGGCCATCATCCGCCAGATGCTCAAGAAGTTCATCGTCGAAGAAGTCGGCAACACCGGATTCCTTTACGGACAGCAGGTGGACAAGGTCGAATTCTTTGAAGAGAACGAGAAGACGATCGCCAAGGGCGGCGAGCCGGCCAAGGCGCGGCCCAAGCTGTTGGGCTTGACCAAAGCCTCGCTCGAAACCGACTCGTTCATCTCGGCCGCCTCCTTCCAGGAAACCACCCGCGTCCTGACCGACGCGGCGGTGCGCGGACGCGTGGACTATCTGCACGGCCTGAAGGAAAACGTCATCATGGGCCTGCTGATCCCCGCCGGCACGGGGCTCCCGGTTTACCGGAACATTGAAGTCAAGCCGATGTCACAGGTCGCATTCGAGGAAGACGCCGAGAAGGAAGAAGAAGCCAAGGCCGCCGAGGGCGAAGTCGAAGCGCTGGTGGACGATCTGGATACCGGCTTCGACGGCGGACTGGGAGAGCTGTAGCAGCCCGCGCCACAGGCCGGAGTTCTTTAGTCCGATCAGCATCAAATCATCAAGCCGCGGAGCGATGTCTGTTCCGCGGCTTTTTCTTTTTACCTTGCTATTATTCGCTTGACCAGCCGTTCCTGAGTATATTCCAATTCTCACGTTTGTCTTGATTTGTACAAATTGTTTAAAGGATTTTTTGCCATGATTCGATTGGCCATCAGCGACGCGCGGACGGACCTTGCGACCATTGTGAATCGTGTGGCTTTCGGCGGCGAACGGATACTGCTTCACCGCCACGACAAGGAGTTGGCCGTCCTAATTTCTTTGGAAGATGCTCAATTATTGGAGCGGTTGATCGAAGAAGAAGAGGACCGGATTGATAACGCCGAGGCGGATCGGTTGCTGGCGGAATTGAAGACTGGCCGCGAAAAAGCCGTCACTCTGAAGGAATACAAAGCGATCATTCATCGAAAGAAGGCAGCCATGCGTAACAGCAAAACCCCAGTCCGTCATCAGAGGCCCTCCGATGCCGTACTCGCTTGAATTCCATCCCTCCGCCGTCAAGCAGCTGATTCGTCTTCCGGATTCGATCCGCGAGCGCATTGAGAAAGAAATTTTCCTTTTAGAGCGCGAGCCGCGTCCCGCAGGCGCCATCAAGATGTCGGGTTGCGAGAACCGCTACCGCATTCGCACAGGAGACTACCGGGTCATTTATGAAATTCATGACAAGCGTTTGATTGTTGTAATTGTCCGCATAGGACACCGACGGGATGTATATCGCTGAAATACAGCAATGAAAGGCGCCCTCCCGGAAATAGCGAAAATGCGCTTTGCCACGCCTTGCAGTGATTTTATAGTCAGCTTCCAGTCATCTCATATTTACTTAGCAGTGATTTTTCGGTCATTTTCGCTTGACAGGCGGGGCTGATTTGCATTCAATGCTTCGCTCTTGCGCCGTTGGACGGGGAAAACGGAATGTGCGGAAAATATGGAATTTAGGTTGGATGAGGGGGGCGGGGACAGGCGGGGGCGTGGCGGGGCGGGATGATCAGCGAGCTGAGAACGGCGGGGGAAAATTTTTTACACGAAGATGCCATAGATTATGAGCCTTAAACACAAGACAACAGTTCCTCGCAAAGAGGACACCGCCCATCAGTGGTATTTGATTGACGCGGACGGACAGACGGTGGGACGGCTGGCGGCGGAGATCGCGGAGCGGTTGCGCGGCAAGCGCCTGCCTTCCTTCACGCCACAATGCAATCCCAACATCCACATTGTGGTGATCAATACGACGCAGTTGGTTTTCACGGGCGACAAGATGAGGACCAAGGCGTATTACCATCACAGCGGCTGGCCGGGCGGCATCAAGGAAATCACGGCGGAAAAGTTGCAGATCAAGAAGCCGGGTGAAATCCTGCGCCATGCGGTGCGAGGCATGTTGCCGCATAATCGCCTGGGAAACGCCTTGATGAAGAACCTGCGCCTGTTTGCGCACGCCACGCACAAGCATGGAGTCCAGAAGCCTGAGAAGCTGGAAATCAAGTTGCGCTAACTGCAAGACGCGGTAAAGGCAAGACGCGGAGACGCGGAGAGGGGAGACGCGGAGAAGGCCTGAACCAGTCCGTGTCAGTCCGTGTTAGTCCGTGCGAGTCCGTGCGAGTCCGTGGGCGCCACAGAGACGGGAAGAAAGACAGAACGAAAACCAGAATCAAATTTCGATAGGATTATGAAGACATGGCCGAAGCATTAGAGCAGCAACTGTCCATCGGGCGCCGCAAAACTTCGACGGCGCGCATCTATCTGCGTCCCGGACGCGGCAAGATCGTTGTCAACGGCAAGACCATCGAAGAATACTTCAATAGTCGCATGACGCTGATTGATCTGGCCCGGATGCCGCTGAAAGAAACCCACACGCTGTCGAAATTCGACATCGTCGTCAACGTGAAAGGCGGCGGTTCGATGGGGCAGGCGGGCGCTATCCGGCACGGCATCGCCCGCGCGTTGGTGGGCTCGAATGCCGCGCTGCGGGCGACGTTGAAGAAGGGCGGCATGCTGACGCGCGATCCGCGCATGAAAGAACGCAAGAAATATGGCCAGCCCGGCGCGCGCAAGCGGTTCCAGTTCTCGAAGCGTTAAACCCTATAGTTTCCTTGATCGGCATCCTCATGACTGCTCACAATGCGCCGGTATCCCCTTGTCTTGAAGGAGTATGATCCATGATCGCGCGTCTCGCTGCTTCGCTGAAAATCCTCCTGCTCATCGCCGCTGCTCTGTCATGCAACGCCTGCCTGTTCTATGCCATCAAGAATCCGCCCCTGGCGCGCCGTCTGGTCGTCTCCGAGCTGATCGCCGGAGATCGCGCCAAACTCGCCACGCTCAAGCAGGACATCATCAAGGACTATCCCCCCAGCGTGGGAGTGACCAGGACTTTTGGATTTCGGACGGTCGAGCATCATGCGGCCTATGATAAGAAGTCCGGCTTTTACTGGCCCATGCTGGCGGGCAATTATTGGCGCAATACCTACTATCTGCCGCTGGAGCTGCCGCGCAGCGAACCGGCGCCGGAGTTGATGCTCACAACGAAGGAATTTGGAATCCTTAATCCCTTGCTCTTTGGGATGGACAAGGTTGATGTTTATAATGCCGAATCAGGCCAATGCATCGCGCATGAAAGACGGCTCTCGCTGTGCTCGTATCTGGCCAATGTCCAGTGGCTTATCAAACCGGTGGGCCCCAGCTTCGATGCCGATTCGGAGGAATGCCTGGTGGAAACCAGGGAGTTGTCGCCCAGCATGGCCTATGAGCGTTATACATCGTTTTGCTTCGTGCGGGGATTGCTGGCCGCCGGAACGAATAACAACCGCCCCTATTTCCAGATTCTGTGGATTCCGATTCCATTGAGCAAGGAGTAGAGGGAAGACGCGGAGACGCGGAGAAAGGTCAGTGTGGGTCCGTGTTGGTCCGTGTCAGTCCGTGTCAGTCTGTGCCCACCTGCACAAAAAAGAGCAGGCGCGCCCCCGCGCTACTCTTTCTTCGCCAATAGCTTCTTAATGCTTGCAACCATTTCAGTGCGAGCGATCGTTTGCTGTCCTGCCTTTCCTGCCTGGCGATAGGCTTCGTGATCCGCGATGGCTTCGCGCGCCTGCATGCCCTCGCGCAGATCCTTGATCGAAACCTGTCCTGCGGCCAACTCGTCGCCGCCGGCGATCACGGCGATTGGGATACCTTTGGAGTTGGCGTAGGAAAGCTGCTGG
>JAPLSP010000544.1 GCA_026398575.1 Candidatus Sumerlaeota bacterium
CTCATCCATCATCTTGGCCGCCTGCGCGAAATTCCCCTTCTTCATCGCTTCGGCGATATCCTGCGTATGCTTGCCAAGGCCTTTCGTCTGCATGTCGTTGGCCATCGCCAGATTCTTTTCGATCTCCATCTTGCGGGCGGCGATGCGGTCCTGCATCTGCGCGACGCTGGCCATCGCCTTTTCCGGCTCGATCTTTTGCTCTTCCAGCTTCTTGGCAAGAGCGTTGAGGTTTTTCTGCATATCCTCGGCGATCGCGGGTTTGCGCAGCTCGGCCGTCTGCTTGATCTTGTCGGCCAGATCTTCCAACTTTTTGGCGGCTTCTTTTTTTGTCTCGATGGCGACGGCGGTGGCGGCGGCCTTTTTGCGGGTGGCCATGGCTATGAGATCGAACTGGGGCATCAGCCACCAGACAGCGCAAAGAGCCAGCATCGGAACAGCCGCCCGGCGCATGTCTTTAGAGGCGTCGAATCGAAAGACTCCCCGCGGATGGATCGCCGCGGCGTGTTCCGCCGCATCGCGCAGAACGGCGATTTCAGGTTCCGTCACCGGATGGGAAATTGCCAGCGCCGTCGAAAGCCGTTCTCTCAGTCCCAGGACTTCGTCGGTTCGGACGGCGGCATCGAAAAGGCGGATGGGGCGCGCGATGGCCCATCCCGCCGCGAAGACAAGGCTCAGCCCGGCGACGCCCAAGGCGACTTGCTCGAATGCAATCGGCCAGGGAACCAGCCGGCTCGCGATGAGAAGCAGCAACAGCGCGATGGCCATCCATTTGACTGCCACAAAAAACTTGCGGCAAAGGCTGACCCATTGCAGGCGGCGGCGAATGGCTCGCAGTTTGCGGAGCAATTGCGTTTTCATAGTCTTTCTCCTTTGCGAAAAACGGCTGTGCGCCGCTCTATCGCATTTCTCAGGAGCAATCTTCACCGATTTTTGCTTGAAACCCGCCCGGCGTCAAAGGAATAATAGCGTCTTTAGCGGTGTTTTATTTCCATTGCCCCCATCCAACGCCAAACGAAATGGGCACTCAAAGGACTTCCGCCCGACCATGAAAATAAAAACGATTCATTTTTATTTTACACACTGCGCGCATGCCAGAGAGCAAAGCGCGCAAGGTGCGATTGCATGCACAATAATATATATAGCGATCTGCGCATTCTTCACAGCCTGTGGCAAAGGTTCGGCGCCGAAAGATGGCGCGGCGCCGGAGGTCGTCGTTTATACCGCCTTGGATCAATTGTATTCCGAGCCGATCCTGAAGCGGTTCGAGCAGACGACCGGCATCCGGGTGAAGGCGGTGTATGACGCGGAAGCAGTCAAAACAGTCGGCCTCGTCAACCGCCTCATCGCCGAGCGCGAGCGGCCGCGCTGCGATGTTTTTTGGAACAATGAAGTTATGCGAAGCATCGTTCTAAAGGACGCGGGAATCTTGGATAAATTCGTTCCCGCGAATGCAGGCGCTATTCCGCCCGCGTTCAAGGACGCCGATGGCTTCTGGACCGGGTTTGCCGCGCGCGCGCGCGTCCTGGCATGGAACACGAAGCAACTCACCCGCGCAGAGCTGCCCAAAACGATTTCCGATTTGGCGGACGCGCGATGGAAGGGGCGCATCGCAATGGCCAAACCGCTCTTCGGCTCGACGGCGACGCATGCCGGAGCGCTCTGGGCGCTGTGGGGGGAATCGCGCGCGCAAAAATTTTTCGACAACCTGAAAACCAATGGCGTCGTCATTTTTGATGGAAACATGACCGCGGCGCGCGCCGTCGCGGACGGCGAGGCTTCCCTTTGCCTGACGGATAGCGATGATGTGAATCTTCTCAAGTCGGAAGGCAGGCCGATTGATTGCGTTTTGCTGGATCACGATGGCGGCGGCGCGCTGCTGATTCCCAATGCCGTTTCGCTCGTTAGAGGATGTCCGCATCCGCGCGAAGCGTCGCGCCTGATCGAGTATCTGCTCTCGCCTGAAGTTGAAGCGGCGCTGGCCGCATCGGCGTCGGCGCAGATTCCGTTGAGGCCGGGCGTCGAGGCGCCGCCCGCAGTCAAGACAATGGCGCAAGGACCGTTCCTTGCCGTTGATTTTTCAGCCGCAGCCAAGAACATCAATGCCAGCGCCGATTTCCTGAAGAAGCTGTTCTGATGAACAATGAAATCACAAAGGACAACTGCAAAGGGTCAATCGGACCCGTCAGACCCGTCGGACCCGTCAGACCAGTCGGACGCGTCGGATTAGCCGCTTTCAAAAAAATCCGTCCTGATCCGCCCGATCCGTCCCATCCGTGTTCTATCCTCAGCGGCGCCTTTGCGGCATTGCTGTTTCCTTTGCTTTTCGCCCTCTTCATCCTGGCGCCCTTGGCCAGCTATTTTTATTCATGCCTGCGCGTTGGCCTTCCCGCATTAATTGCGGGCGGCTCACCCGGCGCGGAAGCCTTGAGGATTACGGGTGTTTTCCTTCGCACGCTCCTCATCGCCGCCGGCGCAGCGACGCTCTCGACCGTCATCGGCATCCTCGTTTTTGCCGCTTTCCATTCGCTGCCCGCACGCGCGCGCGCGTTTGCATGGGCGCTGGCAGCCGCGCCGCTGTTGATCCCGGGACACTTCATGGCCATCGCCTGGATTCAGACGGCGGGAGCGGCGGGATGGCTGACGGCAGCGCTGAAGGGTTGTGGGCCTGTGTCCAGTCTTCCTTCCGCTGCGCTTCATTCGCCCCTGGGATGCGCGGCGATCATGGCGTTGCGCCTCTATCCGATTGCGCTGGCTGCGTTGTGCGTCGGGCGGCGAACGGTCGGCGCGGCGGCGATCGAATCGGCCGCCATGCTCATGCCGCCTCGCCGATTGTGGACCGGGTTCATCTTCGGATGGCTCCGGCATTGGGTGGCCATCGGGTGGCTGGCGGCGTTCCTCATTTCACTTTTGGATTATTCGATTCCCGATCTGCTCCGGCTGCACGTCTTCACGGTCGAGATCATGACCGCCTACAGTGTTTACTACGATCCCCCGCGCGCGATGGCGCTGAGTCTGCCGCTGATCGCGATCAGTCTGCTTGCCGCCACCGCGCTCGGACGCCTTCTGGCGCGCGCGAACTGGCCCGCCGTTTCGCGCCTTGCGCCGGAGCCGCCGCGCTTTTCACTGGCAGCGATGATTTCGATGCAGGCGCTCGCGAGCACCGTCGTTCTCATCGCCGCCGGGCTTCCGCTCGCGACTTTTGCCGTCCGGGCGGGCGGATGGGATACCTACGGCGTTTTGTTGCGCAGTTCGGCGGCGCAGGCATGGGCCAGTCTGGCGTGGAGCGGCGCGGCGGCGGTGGTCATGCTTTTCTTCGCGATGGGTTTGCTTCTTTCGGGGACGCAGTGGCGCCGTTCGCCGCGGTTCGGCTGGAGGGGACTGTTCCTTGTGATCGTGGCGATGTTCGGCCTGCCGGGTTCCGTGGTGGGCATGGCCCATATCGCGTTCTGGAATTCGCCCGCGCCTTGGGGCGCGCGGCAGGCTTTTTTCGATAGCGGACTCATGCTCCCGTTGGGAATCGCAACCCTGTTCATTCCCATCGTTTACCTGCTGCTATGGGCCAGGCTGCGCCAGACTCCGTCGGCATTGTTGGATCTTGAACGCATGAACGGCGATGGTTCGCTGCGGCGGCGCCTGCTGCTGATCGCGCCGCCGCTGATGAAGCCGGCCTTGCTTGCCGCCTGCCTGGGATTCATTCTCGCCTTTCAGGAGCTGCACGCGTCCATCCTCCTCGTTGCGCCGGGGCAGGAAACGCTCGCCATCCGCGCGTTTACGCTGCTGCACTATGCGCCCGACCGCCTGATTGCCGCCTTGTGCATGATGTCGCTGGCAGCGCTGGCGGCAGGAACACTGCTCATCGGAATTCTTGGCTGGGGTTTGAATAAACTACTGAAATGGCGGGCGCCCTATTGTGCCGTTGATTGAATGCCAAAAACTCGTATGCCGCTTCGGCGCCGTCGCCGCGCTCGATTCGTTGAGCGCATCGTTTGAGGCGGGGTCCTGGACCTATATCCTGGGTCCTTCGGCCAGCGGAAAAACAACGCTGCTGCGCGCGATCGCGGGACTGCAAACGATGGACGCCGGCGAGATCAGAATCGAAGGGGCAAAGGCGACCAACGCCCGCATGATCATCCCGCCGCACCGCCGACGGATGGGATTTTTGTTCCAGGACCCAAGCCTGTGGCCGCACTTGAGCGCGGGCGCCAACGTCGCCCTCGGCGTGGCGGGCGGCCTCAGCCGTCGCGAACGCAACGACCGCGCGCGGCAGTGGCTCGAAAAACTCGGCGCCGCGCATCTGGAGAATAAATTCCCGGCGCAGCTTTCCGGCGGCGAGTCCCAACGCGTGGCGCTGGCGCGGACGCTGGCCTCCGAACCCAAGGTCCTTCTTCTCGACGAGCCGGCGGCGCGTCTGGATGCGCATCTATGCGACGCCATGATGGAGGAACTGATACGAATTCATCAGGAGCTCGAATTGACCACGCTGTGCGTCACGCACCTGTTCGATTATCCCATGAAATCATCGGACCGGATGATCGCGCTTGAACGCGGCGCCCTTCAATATGACGGCCCCGTCGCCGGCATTCCCTCCGCCCCTTCGACGCCGTTTATTGCGGCATTGCAGCGGAAAATGGGAAGGATTTCGCCATGATAAGGCTGATCGTTTGCCTGCTGTTTCTATATGCTTCTGCGGGCGTTTTTGCCGCGCCTACGCGCGACAACAGCTCGCTCGATGTTTCGTCCCATACTTCCAGCATGCGATCCCGGACCAGCCCTTTCGTGCTCAATGCAAACATCGGGTTTGTCAATTATTTGCCAACGATCAAACCGGGGTACTGGTATCCGCTTTGGGCAATCATTGAGGCGAAGGAGGTGGATATTGACGGCCTTCTCATCTTCGAGCAAAACCGTAACAGCCTGCGCGTTGTGATTCCGGCGCGCGTGGCCAAAGGCGAAAAGAAGATGTTCAGGTCCGCCTACAGGCCGGTTGCATTGGAGCCGCAAATAAAAGTGGAGTTCCGAAACAACCGCACTGGGAGCGAGACATTTACAGTGAATTGTATCTCTGTCGAGGAGGGGAGCCGGCAGGTTCTGATCGTCACCGAGGAAACCGGCGCATTCGGCTTCCTCAGGAGACAATCTGAATCTCAGGCGTTGGACGCGCGCGGGAAACCGATCAACGAGCTTTTCGTCCAGTACGGCGCATTGGGTTTGCTGCCGGATGATCCGATCCTTCTTGAGTCGCTCGATGCCATCGTCCTGGATGGCGCCCATCTCCGCGCCATGCGAACGGAGCAATGGGACGCGATCCAGACGTGGGTTGCGATGGGCGGGCGCCTGCTGATCGGGACGGGCCGCAACCAGCCGTTTGTGCAGCAGTCCGTTCTGAAAGACCCCTTCGGGATAACGTTTGCCAGTCCCGCCGCCGCCGATGGGAGAGACATCTTTTCAGCCCTAAAAACCACGCAGACGGCGCAGCAAGTCATGGTGGCCTGGCCGTCGCTCGCTCAGGGCGCCTGGGATACGATCTGGATCGGCGATTCGGCCCGCGCCTTCCTGGCCGGGCGCCGCGTGGGACGCGGATTTGTCGCTGTTTGCGCCGCCGCGCTGGATATGGAACTCCTGAAGACGATCAACGGGGAACCCGATTCTTTCCATATCTGGGGCGAAATGCTCGGTCGCGCGCGCGCCTCGACTCCTTTGATGGAGATCGCGCGCCAGGAAGAAGGCAAACTCAGCCTTGGGCTCCAGCTGCCTTTCGGCTTCGGCATGGCCAGCGCATGGTGGGTTGCCGCTTATCTTGGATTATACGTCGTGCTCGCCCTGCCGGCGGCGTGGGTGGTCAGCGCCAGGCTGCGCCGGCGCGGATGGTTCTGGCTGGCCGCCGCCGCTCTGGCGTTGGGATTTTCCTGGTATGGCTACAACAGCGGCAGTCTGAGCCGCGAGCGTTCGATTCTGTTGAATGAAGCGACTTTGATCAGCCGTCCGGCGGCGACCGGACCGGCGCGCGCCGTCACGCTCAGTTCCGTTTATGCTCCCTGGCGCTTCCGGAAAGACCTTCGCGTCGGTGCCCGAACCCTGGTTTGCGAATCGAAGCCTGAGTCAAGGTACTTGCGCTTCAGGGGCGTTCGCAACACGGACCTTTACAGCGACCGGCCAATGATCGCTTCATTCGGCGCCACTTGCGAGCTGAGGGATTTCGCCATCTATCCATCTTCGGCCCGCAATCTGAGGACCGATTTCACGGCCGCCATCGAAGGAGGGATCACGGTTCTTGCGCCGATTCAAGGCGTCAAGGGCGCCGGTTCGCTCTCGCAAGGGCGGCTGCGAAATTCCACGCCGTGGACATTTGCCCGGTGGTGGATCACCGACGGGCAGAATAAGGTCTGGGCGCCTCGCTCCGCGCTTCGGGCCGGCGCCGAGCACAACTTTGCCGCGGAGTCTGCAGCCATCGCCAGAGTCGCTGAACGCAGCAGGTCTGCCGCCTATCAGATGTCACCACGGGGCAATTCCATCCCGGCTGACGTTCCCTATTTTCGCGACGTTTTTGGCCAGTCATTTGCCACTGAGTTCCTGCGAACACCTGTTGGCAATGAGAGAACATACCGGGATTTTCGATCCGACGAGGCCAATTGGAACTGGGCCGTGGATGTCAATCCTTGGCAGCGCATGGATGGCTCGCTGCTCTTCATCGGCGAATGCGATGGCGCCATTTCGCCGGCCATCGAGCCGCTTCATCTCAATTCCATCCGCCGGCGCCTTTATTATGAGCAAGGATTGGACAATGGCGATCTGCCGGGCGCGAGGCAGGCGGCGGCGCAACCGAGCTCCTGGCAGGCGAAGGTGATGAATGAGACGTTCGAGTCCTTTTTCAGTAATCAAGGATATAGGTCTTCCAGAAATGAGCCTTACGATACGAATAATGTGCTGATCTATCTCCTGACGGTTGATGTCATCTTGTTTCCCGACTGCCAATATTATCCAAAATCCGGGGATAGCGCGGAAATATCGCTTTGCCTTAAAGATTATCCCGAGGCCTTGCGTGAATATACATTATATCGTGGATCCCCCCGTGAGCATTCCGTGAAAATGCCGGAAGGCACGCACGTCGCCGGGTGTCCGGTTTCCATATATAACTGTCGTCAGGATAAGTGGGAGCCGGCGGGCGTTTGGACGGGGCAGCCCTTCGTGCTGAAGAACCTGATCGAATATATGCAGCCGGCAAACTCGGCCATCATGCTGCGGCTCGATGCGACGCCCGATGAAGTCCGATATTCCGTCGCATCCAATTCCGCCGGTACTACGTCTATAATCACGACTGGCAAGGCGCTCTTCGGAGAGCAAACTCCCTATCTAACGCAATCTCAAAACGCCCGGTACCGCAGTTTGCAGCCTTATCAAAAAGGTCCCAGCGTGGCGGTTCTCTCGGATCTAAAAGTGAAGATCATCCCATCGGAAAACAAAGCGGAAAATCCGCAGGAGGGCGCGAGGCGCTGATATGATCAGGATCAAGCATTTCTCAAAAACATTCGGCGATCTGAAGGCGGTGAGCGACCTCACGATGACGATCGGCGAGAAGCAGATTTGCGGCTTCATCGGCCCCAACGGCGCGGGAAAGTCCACCACGATCCGCTTCCTGGCCACGTTGAGCCAGGCCACCGCGGGCGACGCGCGCATCGCCGGCCATAGCGTTTCGGAGCAGCCGCGCAAAGTGCGCGCCGTCATCGGATACATGCCCGAGGAGTTCGGCGTCTACGACGGGATGCGCGTTTGGGAATACCTGGATTTTTTCGGCGCCGCGTTCAACGTCAAACTGCACAAACGGCGCAAGGTGATCTCCGACGTGCTGGAGCTCGTGGACCTGACGCACAAGCGCGACGACCTGGTCCAGAGCCTTTCGCGCGGCATGAAGCAGCGCCTTTGCCTGGCCAAGTCGCTCGTGCACGATCCGCAGGTCCTGATCCTGGACGAGCCGGCCTCGGGCTTGGACCCACGCGCGCGCATCGAAATGAAGGCGCTCCTCAAAGAAATGCGCAACATGGGCAAGACGATCCTCATCTCGTCGCACATCCTGAGCGAGCTGGCCGACCTGTGCGATTCGGTCGCCATCATCGAGCGCGGAAAACTGCTCGCTTTCGGCGCCCTGGCGGAGATCGCCAAGACGATGCGGGAATATCGCGTCCTCGAAATCCGCCTGCCCGAAACGTCGCCGATCCTGAGCGATATGCTTCACTCGCATCCTTTCGTGTCGGGGTTCGAGGAATATGGCGGGCTCTACACCGTCAACTTCACCGGCGACAACAACGAGCTCATCGCATTGAACCGCCAGATTATCCAGGCCGGCGTCCCCCTCATAACGCTGAGGGAAATGGAAGCGAACCTTGAAGAGATGTTCATGAAAATCACAACCGGCGCCGTGCAATAATAATGTAAAATGAGAAATGAGAAATGAGAAATGAAAGAGCACACGATACGCGAATCGCGTAGATGACGAACTATCTTGCGCCTTGGTCCCGCGAAGCGCAAATAGCTTATGGGGGAAATCTTAGGTCAATGGGCTCGCGCATTTTCATTTCTTATTTCTCATTTCTCATTTTACATTTTACATTGCTGTTTTTCATTTCTCATTTCTCATT
>JAPLSP010000649.1 GCA_026398575.1 Candidatus Sumerlaeota bacterium
ATGCTCGTTCAGGAAGCCGGAGACAAGATTCTGCTTCTGCCGGCGTGGCCTGCGGATTGGGATGTGGATTTCAAGTTGCGTCTTGCCGGCGGTGTGGCGCTTGCCGGCGTCGTAAAGGATGGAAAACTGCTGAGCTGGGACATCACGCCGCCCGCACGGAAAAAGGACGTGACGGTATGTCCGCTGCAAACCCGGCCGCCAACCCCGTCGGTCCCGCCGAACACGCATCCGCTTCGCGCCGGCGCCGACCAGAGTGGCGCGAACAAGTTTCGCGGACAGATCGGGCGCGTCACAATGTTTCGCTGCAAGCTGGCGCCGCAGACGATCAAAGAACTGGCCGCCGGTGACCGGACGAAGCCCGTGGCCTTGCCGCAGGTCGTTGCTTGCTGGATGAACCCGAAGCCAGGCGACTTGCTGCCAACCCAAGCCGAAGATTTTGCCGGCGCGGTTTCATTCGAGGCCTGGATTTTTCCGCAGGAGAAAGAATCCAGCCGCATATTGGATAAACTCACGCCGGGCAAAGACGATGGTATTCTGCTGGACACATTCCCGGACCTGAGCCTGCGGCTGATCGCTGGCAATCAAAAGCAGGTTCATCCAAATGTGTTGAAGCCCGGCGTCTGGCAGCACGTCGCCGTATCACTGGATCGCGGAATGCAGCGCGTTTACCTTGACGGGCGCCCGGTGGGGAGCGCGAAATAAGGGCGGTTTTTGGAGATGAGATTCTCATCCTGAATCGCGCGCGGGCGCTTTTGGAGGAAGCAATGAAAGCTCGAATGATTTATCCAGAAATTCTGATCCTCGTTGTGATGTGCGCTGCTCGCGCGGCGATGGCGCAAACCACGGCCCCGTCCGCGGCGATGGCGCAAAACGAGGCCCCGCCAGCGGCGGTCCTTCAAGTCCAGCGATGGCGCCCTCATGACTTTGTGTTTCGCAGCGATGCCAAAGTCGAGAATCCGTTTGCGGCGCCGTTCGCGGCGGAGGTGACGGGACCGGGGGATGTCAAGTTCAGCATGCCCGGTTTCTTCGACGGAGAAGGCGTATGGAAAGTACGCATTTCCCCCACTGCCGAGGGCAGATGGTCGCTCGTCACGCGATCAACCGTGCCGGGCTTGGATGGCCGCCGAATCAGCTTCGACTGCATCGCCAACACCTCTGCCAGCATTCACGGCGGCCTGCGCATTGACCCGAAGTATCCCCGCCATTTCGTTTTTGAGGACGGCAGCCGCTACTTCCTCATGGGCTATGAGTGCGATTGGCTTTGGGCGCTGGACATGGGCAAACCGGAACTGAAGACGCTCGATGCCTTCCTCGACAAGCTGTCCGCCAATGGCTTCAACTACGTGATCCTGAACGCCTACGCCCATGACGCGGGCTGGCGCAAGGGCAGGACGGGCGATGATGACTACGGCCCGCCGCCGATGTATGCGTGGGAAGGCAGCAACGAGAAACCCGACCACAGCCGCTTCAACCTGGCCTACTGGAAGCATTACGACCGCGTCATTGAAGCCCTCTGTCAGCGCGGAATGATCGCCCATGTCATGATCAAGGTTTACAACAAGATGGTGAACTGGCCGGCGAAGGGGAGCGCCGAGGATGACCAGTTCTTCCGGTGGATGATCGCGCGCTATGCGGCTTATCCGAACATCAACTGGGATTTCTCGAAGGAAGCCAACAACGAGAAGGATCTGGATTATAAGAAGGACCGGCTGCTCTTTCTCCGCCAGAACGATCCCTATCGCCGCCCGATCACGGTTCACGACGATCGCGCAATCTACGATCGCGGCGCCTACAATGACTTTCTGGACTACCGATCCGACCAGCAGCACTCCAAGTGGTATGCGACGCTGCTCAATCACCGCCAGCAGCGTCTCTGGCCGGTGGTGAATGTCGAGTTCGGCTACGAGCCTGGCCCGAAAGGATTGAGCGACAAAACCTACGGCGTCGTGCAGCCGCCGGAGGAGGTTTGCCGGCGGGCGTGGGAAGTGTATATGGCCGGCGGGTACGGCGCATACTATTACACCTACACGGCATGGGACGTGATCCGGCCGGAAGACACGCCTCCGGGCTATGCGTACTTCAAGCGCCTGAGGGAGTTCTTTGAGAGGACGTCTTACTGGCGGATGGCGCCGTCCGACGGCTTGGTGAGCGAGGGTCACTGCCTGGCCGATCCTGGGCGGGAATACGTGGTGTTCTTGAATAAGTCGCTGCCGTTCTCGCTGAAACTGGAGGACCTGGCTTCGCCGGCGAAAGCCGAGTGGTTCCATCCACTCACCGGCGAGCGCCAGGATGCGGGAATGGTTGCGAAGGGAACGGCGCAGCTGACGCCGCCGGCAAATTGGGGCGACGGCGCGGTGGCGCTGCATGTGAAGACAACATCGCGCCAGGCCGATACGTCAGGTAGCGCGTCGCAGGATCGCGATAAACCGACCAGCCATGTTTGGGAGAAAGTTGAGATCACCCTTCGCGCAAAGAAGGCTTACGACAATCCCTATACCGACGTGACGGTCTGGGTGGACCTGAAAGGGCCGGGGTTTTCGAAGCGGTGCTACGGCTTCTGGGATGGCGATGACATCTACCGCGTGCGGGTCATGGCGACGGCGCCCGGAACCTGGACTTGGAAGAGCGGCTCGCAGCCTGCCGATGGCGGTCTGGACGGAGTGCGCGGCGGATTCACGGCTGTCGCCTGGACGGATTCGGAAAAAGCGGCCAATCCGAACCGGCGGGGCATGATCCAGCCCAGCGCTGGCGGCCATGCGTTCCAGTATGCCGATGGCACGCCGTACTTCCTGCTGGGGGACACCTGGTGGGCCACTCCCACATTCCGCTTCCGTTGGCGCGATGATGATGGGCTTCGCCCGCTCGGCCCGGATGCGGGCTTCAAGGAGTTTGTGGCCTACCGCCGCGCGCAGGAGTTCAACTGTGTAGCCATCATCGCCGCGCTGCCGAACTGGGCCAATGATGACAAGCCCGCCTCGCTGAAGATGCCGGATGGAACCGTGCTGCGATCTGCCTGGCGGGAGGCGGGAACCAGTAGCGCCAAAGCGATGACTGACGAGAACGGCCAGAGGGCCTTTCTTTTTCCCGGCAAGGTCCCGGGCTATGAGCAATATTTCCCCGACCTTCAGCGCATCAATCCGGCGTATTTCCAGTCACTCGACAGGAAAATCGCTTATCTGAACTCGCAGGGCTTCGTTCCATTCATCGAGGTGGCCCGCCGCGACATCGGACAGGCCTGGAAGAAGTATTACCCCTGGCCGCAGTCGTACACACGCTATATCCAGTATGTCTGGAGCCGCTATCAGGCGAACATCTGCCTGTTCAGTCCGATCCATTTCGACTCGTCAGGCGGCACCATTTCTGCCGCCGACTGGAATGCCGCGGCCAACGCCGTGATTGACGCGTATGGACTGCCGCCCTTCGGTACCCTTGCAGGAACCAATCCCGATGCAAGCTCGTTGAGGAACTGGGGGCATGTGGATAAGGCAAAGTGGCTGGGCTTTCATCAGATCGGCAACCGCCGCACCCACGACAGCTTCGCCCTGCTGAGCGAGATCTTTCAGACGGCGCCGGCTGTTCCCGCAATCAACGGGGAGCCTTATTACGACGGCATGGAGAACGCGGAAGGGGGAAGCGAGTTGGCCGGTCTCTATTGCCGCTCGGCGATGTACGGCAGCGTCTTGTCGGGCGGCCTGGGCGGGCACATCTACGGCGCCGGAGGATGGGAAGGCGGCGTCTGGAGCGGCGAGGTTGAGGAAGCCTCGAAATGGCCGATGTGGAAAGTATTTCAATGGCCCGCTGCCGGCCAGATGCGGCATCTCAAAACGTTCATGCTCTCGGAGGGGCGGCGGTACCAGGAGATGAACCCCTGCACGGATCGGATCACGCCCAATCAGTCGGGCAAGCCCAAAGGCGCCACTGGATGGGCTTATGGCGCCGCGACGCCCCCGGGCGATCTGTTTATGCTTTATTTCGAGAAGGACTGCCCGCAGGCCGCGCTGGCCGGAGCGCAGAGCAGCGCGAAATACAACGCCCAATGGTTTGACCCGCGCGCCGGCTGCTGGAGCGACGCCGGCGCCGAGCCACTTTCCGCCGATGCCTCCGGGCGCATCGCCCTGCCCCGTTTTCCCGGCAATGAGGCAATATCGCAGAATGATTGGGCTTTGAAGCTCATGCGATAACTTCCTGTTCGATCAAAAATTTTGCGATGGAAGAGGCGCGCATCGAATAACGATGATTCCCAGGAATCAATTCAGGAGGATAGCTCCAATGAACCATGCCATTTCGTTCATGATTTTTCTGTTGCTGGCGGCGCTGGCCCCGCTCAATGCCGCCGAGATGAAACTCGCCGCCGTCTTCTCCGACCATATTGTCTTGCAACGCGACAAGCCGGCGCCTGTATGGGGCTGGGCGGACCAGGGCGAACAGATCACCGTGGAGTTTGCCGGCCAGAAAAAGACCGCAACCGCCGATGCCGGCGGCAAATGGATGGTGAAACTCGACGCCATGCCCGCCAGCGCAGAGGCGCGCACGCTGGTCGTTCGCTCGGCGAAAGAAAATCGCAGCGCCCAGGCAAACGACGTCCTGGTCGGCGAGGTGTGGTTAGGCTCTGGACAGTCGAACATGGCCTTGACCGTCTCGAGAGCGCGCGATTTCGAGGCAGAGAAAGCGGCCGCGAATCAGCCGCTCATCCGCATGTTCAGAGAGGAATCGCCTGCGGCAAAGTCGCCACAGCCCGATGGCAAAGGGAATTGGTTGGTCTGCTCGCCCGAGACCGTGGGGGGCTTTTCCGCGACGCTCTATTTCTTTGGCCGCGAACTGCGCCGTGAACTGAACGTGCCCGTGGGCCTGATAAACTCCTCCGTGGGCGGCACGCCGATCGAGTCATGGATCGCAGCCGAAGCCCAGGCCCACGCGCCGGAGCTCAAGGCCGCCATTGAAGCCGGGGCCAAGGCGGATGCCGAGTTCGATGAGGCAAAGGCGAAAGCGGATTATGAAAAGGCCCTCGCGCGATGGAATGAACAGGTTGCCAAAGCCAAAGCGGCCGGGCAGCGATCGCCGAGAAAGCCGGCCAATCCGTTGGAGCAGCGCGCCCGCAAAGGCGCCGGGGGCGGATTGTTCAACGGCAAAATCGCCCCGCTGATCCCTTATGCGATTCGCGGCGCGGTGTGGTATCAGGGCGAGGCCAATGCGAATCCCGCCAAAGGCCCTCTCTACCAATTCCAGTTGCCGCTGTTGGTGACCGACTGGCGGGCGCGCTGGGGCGAGGAGTTTCCATTTGCCTGGGTGCAACTGCCAAACTACAAGCGCGATGGCGAAGGCTGGATGCTGGTGCGCGAGGCTATGCTCAAGACGCTGCGCCTGCCTCACACGGGCATGGCGATCGCGATAGACATCGGCGAGTCCGGCAACATTCATCCGCAGAACAAGCAGGAGGTTGGAAGACGGCTGGCCCTGTGGGCGCTCAGCGAAGTTTACGGAAAAAAAGTTGCTGCCACCTGCGGCCCATTGCCGTCGGGGAATGAAACGCGCGGCGCCGAGATGGTCATCTCCTTTACGCACGCCGAAGGCGGCCTGCAGGCAAAGGGCGGGGAACTCAAGGGCTTCGTCATCGCCGGCGAAGACCGGCAATGGAAGATTGCGCAGGCGCGCATCGAGGGCGCCAAGGTCATCGTCTCCAATCCGGAAGTAAAGAAGCCCGTCGCTATCCGCTACGCATGGGAACCCGATCCCGTATGCAATCTTGTCAATGGCGCCGGACTCCCCGCATCTCCCTTCCGCACGGATGACTGGCCCGCCGCTTCCGCGCAGCTTGAAAAAAATTCGCAGAGCAAAGGACAGCCGGGAAATTAAAACCAACTAAGTGTTCTGATTCGGAATTACGGTCACGCATTTTTGCCTAAGGGAGGAAAGAAATGCGTTCAGAAGCGGCGCCAGCTTTTGGAGTAAGGTGGCTTGCCGCCTTCTTTTTA
>JAPLSP010000290.1 GCA_026398575.1 Candidatus Sumerlaeota bacterium
ACACTTTGGCGGTGGGATGTTTGAGCTGGCGGTGGTAGAGCTCATCCTTGACATGTTGAAAATCCTTCATGCCTTTGGTGATGGGATGCTCCTTGTCCGTGATGGTCACCGCGAAGGAATGCTGCGCGCCGTGGCCGCTGATGTTCTTGCCCGTGGTCTTGTCCTTCTGCCATGTCAAACCGATCAGGTCGGTGAACTCGGGCCAATCGCCCCAAGCCGTGCTGGCGGCGTGAAAGAGCACGTATCCGTGTCCAGCGGCGATATAATCCATGAAAGCCTTCTCCGTTTCGGCGGGCCAGCGATTGCCTTCGATCTTTGGATAGGTCGTATAGTTACTGACGATGGCGTCGTACTTGGCGAAGTCTTCGGCCTTCAGGGTTGGGACGTTTTCCGTCACGTCAACGGTGAACCGGCCGCTGTCTTCATACATCTTTTTCAAGACCGGCGTAGTGGCCTTCCAGGCGTGGTTGTTGGCACCGCTGAGGATCAGCAGGCGAATCTTGCTGCCGTCCGGACTGGCTGGTTTGGCTGCCGGGTTCTGCGCTTGCGCCGATGATATCAGGGCGCAAACTCCAATGAGAATCACGCCTGCAAGCGCAATACGATTTTTTAGCATACCTTGCTCCTTATGTGATATTATCTTATATCGGGCTGTTTCAAATCACCATATTCCACGATAGGCTTTGTCAGATTCCAACGCGGTTTTTTAGCGCAGTTTTCAAACTCAACAATTCCTGCGGCGCTTTATTATTCGCAGTCTGCCATTCCCCGACAGATTGGGCTAGGTTAACATCCATCTGCTCTCCAGCAGTATTGCCTGTCTCAAAGAGAAAGCCGCGCGCGGACCGGAAGAGCTCTTTTCCAGCAAACTCTCGAATCCACGAACCATCCGCCAGCTGAGCGCCATGAGCATTATGCTCTTCCCGCAAGTCCATCGTCACATTGCCTTGTATCTGAATATGTGACGCAACCGTCGGGAGGTCGCACCACCAATTTCTCTGAGTCAGGATATGTTGTTCTGCCTGCTCGAGACTGGCTACGTGGGGAATTTTAGGATGCTTTGGATAGTCGCCTATCAGGCGGCTTCGATATCTCGAAAGAACCGTCCGGCAAGCCATCCACCAAACCATCGTTTGAGCTTGCTGTCGGACGCGCGATTCTATCGCGGATACGAGCCTTGAATAACGATTCATGTTCTCTTCACAGCCTGCGAGAGCATCCCAGTCCAGAAGATAATTCTCAATCTCGTGACAGGATGGTCGAAACACTTCAAGACTAGAGGCGGGATTCATCCACTGAGCGACATTTGCATTGCCGAAATCACGATCAGCAAGACCAAAGACATATCCATAGCCTTGATCTCGCAGGTCATGAACTACCGCATCCACGGTGTCATTGCCGCCCGCAACGCAAATATTGAACAGAGTTTCCTCTGGTTGCCATATCCTTTCCAGGTAAGTCTTGGTCACTATGTCCTCAACCCATAGAACAATGGGCCGTCTCGTTAGAAGCATCTGGAGGTGTGTGCCATTCGTCATCGCTCGCCTCCATCGTTGTCCTGGGGCGAGCCGGTCAGCCTGATTCGAGGATCATCGGATGGCAACAACGTCAGGCGTTCATAGCTGTAAACGCTGTCCAGGATTTCGGCCGAATGCGTGGCACATATAACCTGCGAATCAGGCAGTATTTTACGTATCACTCGCAACATCACAGTGTGCCATGCCGAATGAAGATGGAGTTCCGGTTCGTCAATGAACAGAATAGAGGGCTTCAGCCCTAACGCATAACGCCCAAGCATAGCTAGTATCTCGATTTCGCCTGAGCTCAGATCATCCAAGGGGATAAGTCCTTCGGCGCGTCCTTTCAGATAAATATCATATCTTCTCTCTCCTGGGGCCGTTTGCTCATCTTTCTTGGCTACAAAAGTTTCATTCTTGCCAGGATAAAACATCGCCCAAATATCGCGGACTTGCCTGAAAGCTTCATGTTCTTGTTGCCGCAGCTTCTCCGCCTCCTCTCCTTCCTCAAAAGCCTTATCGGCAGTCGTATCAACCAAATATTTTTTCAACCTCCAGAGCCTATTTCTTTCAGTGTCGGCAGGACGCTTGCCTTTCTTGCCAGCCGCCAGCTCCACACTTCCCATGAATTCCGGAGTCCGCCACGATGTATGGTATTCAATAATGGCGTCGCTGATGATAGCGGCCACACCGTTGGGAATATGCGTTGTTTCAGAAGTTGCGTGAACCTCTACGTCTGATCCGGAAACGGATAGTGTTAAGGATATGGAGTAGTCCTTGGCGCCTTTTCGAATATCCGCAGAAGGCTTCCGATGCCCAGGGAGCAGGCGATCTTGGCGCAAAGCACGAATACAGGCTTCCATGACGCTGGTCTTACCGTAACCATTAGGACCTGCGAGCACGAGAGTATTCAGAGCTTTCTTTTGCGGACCTGGCCAAACCAAGTCAAGATCGAGCGTGTTAACAATGCTGCGGAAGTCCGTTATCTGGATATGCTTTATTTTAATCATCGATCTGTCCTTGTCCGCGCGCCGGCGCTGGGATGCTTGAGAAAGCCTCCCTCATGGAAGTCGGACCAATCATCCGGGTCGCGGTCTTCGATTTCAACCGGCATTTCGTCACGGAGTCCTTCGATCAGGCGGTCAAAATCGCTTTTGAATTTTCGCGAAACCCAAAACTCGATCAGTCCCAGTCGCGGGTTGCGCGTGCGCACCATGCATAATCCCTCATGCGATTCGACAATGGCCTGGATGTAGCCGATCTGGGAGGAAGGAACGCGCGCACGGTAGCGCAGAGGATTCCGCGCAGCCTCGGCGTCGGATTGGCTTGGGGGAACTGGGGACATGGAATTCCTTATCTGCACGGACACACACGGACGGGCACGGACTTGCACGGACGGATACAGACTGGCACGGACTGGCACGGACATGCGAGCCCTGCCGCCCAAACAAAGAGCCTGTCTCACCGCGCCCCGCGAACCGCGCGCTCGATGTAGCTGACGATGTTCTGCAGATTCGTGTCGCTCAGCAGGTCGCGCTCGACTTTGCGGAAGGCGTGCAGGACGGTGGAATGATTGCGTCCGCCAAAGCGCGCCGCCAGGTCCGGCAGCGACAGGCCCGTCAGGCGGCGGGACAGATACATGGCCACGTGGCGCGCCGTCGCGAATTTTTTATCGCGCGCCGGCCCGATGAGTTCATGCAGACGCAGGCCGAAATAGGTGCAGACTTCCTGATTGATCTCGTCCACCGTGAGCTTGGGGCCCAAGCGCATCGTCATCATATCCACGAGCGCTTCCTGCGCCAGGTCCACCGTGATCTTGCGATGTTCCAGCGCGGCGTGCGCCTGCAGGCGGTTGAGCGCGCCCTCGAGGTGCCGGACGTTGGTCTGCACGCGCTCGGCGATGAACATGATGACGTCGGGCGTCACGTCAATGCCCTCGTTCTGCGCTTTGCGCTTGAGGATGGCGATGCGCGTTTCGAGGTCGGGCGGCTGAATGTCCACGTTCAATCCCCAGAGGAAGCGCGATTTCAGGCGCTCTTCGAGCGTCGTCAGTTCCATCGGCGGACGGTCGCTGGAGATGACGATCTTTTTGCCCGCGTCATACAGCGCGTTGAAGGTGTGGAAGAACTCGTTTTGCGTTCCTTCCTTGCCGATGAAGAATTGAATGTCGTCAATCATCAGCAGGTCCACGTTTCGATAGACGGACCGGAACGCGTTGGGATCGGATTTGCCCGAGCCATTGGCGTAATAGACTTTGTTGATGCTGTTGATGAAGGAATTGAAAAATTGCTCCGAGGTGGCATAAAGCACGCGCAGGCGCGGAGCGGCGGATCGCATCTGGAGTCCGATGGCGTGCATCAGGTGCGTCTTTCCCACGCCCGAACCGCCGTAGATGAACAGCGGATTATAGGCCTTGGAATTCGGATCGGCCACGGCCACGGCGGCGGCATGGGCAAAGCGATTGCTTTCCCCGACGATGAAATGCTCGAAGCTGTATTTGCCGTTGATAGGCGTCTCGAAAGCCTCGAGCCCTTGAAGGTTCTGAGCCGCCGTCACTTCGTCTTTCGACAGCGCATGGACCGCCTCATCGCCGACAACGAACTGGATGCTGACGGGGGCCGAGCCGATCTGCGCCAGGGCGGCATTGATATGATCCGTGTAGTGCGTCGAGAGCCAGTCCTTGAAATGGACGCTGGGCACTTCCACCTGAAGCTGATCATCGGTCTGAGACAATTGCCGCGTCGGACGCAACCACATGTTGAAATTTTCAGTATCCACTATATCTTTGAGCTGAACCAAAGCCCGATCCCATAGATTGCCAGAGGAAATCATGCGTATTATCCTTGAAAATATGAATAAATTCGGGGCGCAACACACGCGCGACAACGCAATCGAATCAGCGCGGAAGAGATCAGCAGTGACACCAGGAAGAGCGGGGAAAGAGACGCGCGCAATTTTTTCTCTTTATGGATTCCGCTACTCCGTAAAGCAAGCCCTATGTTAGGGTTTTGTAAATTTTTTTTAGCTGATTTTGCGGCGAAAAACAGATATCGAATATGCTTGAAGTTATTGTAGTTAAGTTTTGAAAAAACAATCATTCAAGATAAAAATGAAGGCTGAGAAAAAAAACTTTCAGGCGTTGAGTGATCCGCAATGCCGAAAAAAAACTAATCATGCCGGATTTCATAGTTTGCGCGGCCCGCTTGTGCCCTTTTGGGGGTCAGGAATCCAGTTTGACTCCAATGCCGGACGCCCTGCGCGTGTTGACGCGCCATTGGCGCAGCTCCTCCATCGTGATGCTGTTCATCCGGGCGATTTTCTCGGCTTTGGCGCGCGTCTTGAAGTTGATGCGATCCCACTCGAAGGCGCGCAGCGTCTGGAGTTCCTGGGGCGTGAATTCATCGGTCGTGATGGCGCCGCGCCCGAATCCGAAGAATCGGAAGTCCGAGAAACTGAAGTCCGGATCGAGGCAGCCCAGCGACTGGGCGAGTTCATAAAGCGGCGCGGCGGGCAGTGGCGTGGCGATGGAGAAGATCACATAGTCCACGTCCGCTTCATCCGCGAAGCGCACCGTGTCGAGTATCTGGTCCCACGTCTCGCCGGGGAAGCCGATCACAAATCCGCAGAAAACCGTCAGCCCCACTTCCTTGCATTTCGCGATGACACGGCGCGCCTGTTCGAGCTTGAGCGGCTTGTGGACGATGTTCGTCAGCACGTGCTGATTGCCGGATTCGATCGGCAGGATGACGCGGTCGCAGCCGCTGGCATGGATCATCTCGATGATCTCGTCGTCCATGCTGAAGACGGGAATCGTCAGCGCGCGCCAATACAGGCCGCGCTCAATGATCCCGCGCATGATCGTAAGAATCCGTTCGCGGTCGAGCAGCAGGTTATCGTCCAGAAAGGCGATTTCCTTGATGCCATAGCGCTCGATCAGCCAATCCATTTCAGCGAGAACGTTTTCCGCCGATTTCATGCGCCACTTGGTTCCTTGCAGCGGCTTGTTGCCGCAGAAGACACACTTGAACGGGCATCCGCGCGACGACACCGTCACCGCCATCGGCGGAAAGCGCGGATCGTTATACATGTCGAATTTGCTATGGCTGCCGGAATAGGCGTGGAAGTCCACGAGGTCGTAGGCGGGGAACGGCAGCGCGTCGAGATTTTGAATAAATTGCCGGACGGGTTGAATGATCAGCCGTCCGTCATTGCGCCACGCCAGACCGTCCATCGCGGCGAGCGCTTCTTTGCGGGAGATAGACGACGGAGAAGTGGCGGAAGAGCCTGAATCAAGCGCGCCCTTCTCCACCGCCTCCAGCAATTGCCGGAAGCGATAGTCGCCTTCGCTGAGGACGACGTAATCCACGTTCGCGTCGCGCATGGCGATCTCGGGTAAAACGGTTGGATAAACCCCGCCGAAAACGAGCGCAACCTGCGGGCAGCGCGTCTTGATGGCGGCGGCGGCCTGATGCGCCGATTCGGCGTATTCAATGGATATAACCGTGAGGCCGACGACCTGCGGCGCCAGGCGCTCGATCCGCTCGGCGGTTTGTTCCATCGTCAGGTCTTCGAGGTTCGCATCGAGAATCACGGTCTCATAGCGGTCCTTGATGCCCGCGGCCACCATGCAGATCGAATATGGGTTGATGCGCCAGGGCCGCGACCCGGCAGCCCAGCGGCTGTTGGGAATCAGCAGGACGACTTTTTCAATACTCCGAGTCATGGGGAAATTCCAATCGCGTATGGCTATCACGGCGCAGGCGCAAAGATTTGGGAAAGCATTGGCGCATGTCAAGCGGCAGAGTAGTTTTTCAACTTGACCCGGAAGAAAGGCCGACAGCACACTTCAAAGCAAAAAGACCTTACCCCGACAATGCCGGAGCTATTTAGGCGCGAATCTCAAAAAGATGGATGGCTTTAAATTGTCAAGCAAACGCGCATAGATACAGGCAGAATCATTGAGGGCAGAATCATTATGATTCTGCCCTCAATGATTCTGCCTGCCAATCGCCACAAAACTAGCTTTAGCGCGGTTGGGGCGGAACCACACAGCTAATGATTTCCAAAAGGAGAAACGAGGCATGAGTGAGCGGCCCTGCAACGCCCCGAATCGCGTCTATATGATCGGCGATTCCGTCGGCCTGGCGCGCGGCGCATGGCATGGGAGCCAGGCCGTCCCGTATGACGAAACCTACGCGCACCTGCTCATGCATGGCATCCGCAAGCTGGAGGCGGAGAAAAACACGCTGATCGAATACATTCCGAATCACAAGCGCTCGCGCCAGATCATGGAGATCAAAGGCATGATGTGGGAACTGCCGCTCTTTCAGCCGACGATCTTCATCGTTCAGACGGGCATCGGCGATTGCAGCCCGCGCGTCTTCCGCCGCTGGCAGAGGGCAGTCATTGACCGCATCAAGCCGCAATTCGTCAAGAAAGCGATTCTGGGATTCGTCCACAAACATCGCCGACGAATCATCAGCACGCTGCCGCAACACGTTTATACGCCGCTGCCGGTGTTCGAGAGCGCCTGCGACTTCATCGCGGAGACCGTCGCCAAACTTGGCATTCATCCCGCCTTCATCTCCATCGCGGCGCCCGGATCGGATATGGCCCATCGCTCGCCGGGGCCCCGGGAAAACGTCATCAAATATAACGCCGCCTACCAGCGCGTCGTGAAACGATGGAACGGCGCCTATATAGACTGCCATTCCAAATTCGCCCACGCCCCGGATGACTACGTCCTGGCCGACGGCCACCACCTGAACGCGCGCGGCCACCGCATCCTGGCGGATTTATTAGAGGAATTCTTGCGGAGAGTAATTAAATAAGGTATGGGTTGCGTTCGGAGTTCAACCTTCAGGTTGTGTTTGGAGTTCCACCTTTAGGTGGTGTCTATTCCCACCTTCAGGTGGGAGTCAGGAGAAAAATCATGGAACCTTCCGACCGAATCGCCTCGCTAAAATCCAGCCCCATCATCACCCGCCATCCCGCCAACCCCATCCTGACCTCCAAGGATATCCCCTATCGCGCCACGTTGATTTTCAACGCCGGCGTCGCGAAGTACCAGGGCAAATACGTCATGGTCTTCCGCAACGATTACGGGAGCGACGGTTGCACGCGCTTCGATGGCACGAACCTGGGCGTAGCCTTCAGCGACGACGGCATCCGCTGGCAAGTCCGCCCGAAGCCCTGGCTAGAGATGAATGAAGGAGAAGTCACGCGCATCTACGATCCCCGCCTGACCGTCCTCGATGGCCGCTGCTATATGTGCTTTGCAATGGACACGCGTCACGGCCTGCGCGGCGGGATCGGGGTGACGGAAGATTTCGAGAAATTCGAAATCCTCAGCCTGAGCGCGCCCGACAATCGCAACATGGTCCTCTTCCCCGAGCGCGTCGGTGGGAAATGCGTACGGCTGGAGCGGCCATTCCCGATCTATAGCCGCCCGCGCGGACGCGACCGTTTCGATATCTGGATTTCAGATTCGCCCGATCTGAAGTACTGGGGCAATTCGCGCCTGTTGTTGGGCGTCGAGCAGGTTCCGTTTGCCAACGACAAACTCGGCCCCGCCGCGCCGCCGATCAAGACGCGCAAGGGCTGGCTGACGATCTTCCATGGGGTGGACATTGACTTCGCGCGCGGCAAGAATGGCTGGGAGGACAAGTGGCAAAAGCGCTACACGGCGGGCGTCATGCTGCTCGACCTGAACGATCCAGGCAAAGTGATCGGCCTGAGCCGCGAGCCGCTGCTGGCGCCCGAGGCGGTTTATGAGGTGGCGGGCGGCTTCCGCAATCATGTAATCTTTCCCGGTGGGATGATCGCGGAGGATTCGGGCGAGGTGAAAATTTACTACGGCGCCGCCGACACGGTCGAATGCCTCGCCACGGCGCAGGTGGATGATCTGCTGGCGCTATGCAAACCGCTATAACCCTAAACCTCTTGAGCAAAGACTGATCAATTATGCCTAACGTCGGACGCAACGATCCCTGCCCTTGCGGGAGCGGGAAAAAATATAAGAAGTGCTGCGGCGCCTCGGTTCAGAGCGCCGGCGGCGCGGTGCAATCGGCGCAATCGCCTGTTTCCGCTGCCGGCGCACAACCGGCGAAACCATCGGAAGGCGCGCTCTCATCTCAGGATGAAAAGGCTGCGCTATTCGCCCCTGCCAAATGCCAGAAGTGTCCACCCTATCTCGTTCGGCGCCCCACCCCCGGCCAGCCCAACGAACGCGTGCTGTTTATCAACAGCATCGGCGGTTTGGGCGACAGCTTTTTAATGCCAGCCGCCATGGCGCTTTATAAAAAATTCCATCCGCAGGACACGGCGATTCTTTTCGATTCGCTTTTCTTTCACCGCTATTACGAGCAGCCGCCGTACGTGGATGAGATCTATCGCGCGTCGGAACACTTGTATGCGAACTATGCGCCGCAGATGATCCTCAACATGGACGAAGCGCTTCCGCGCGACGGCGGCATGAAATTGAGCGAGGTCAATTTCACCCGCTTCGCCAGCACGCATCACGCGCATGGGCGCACGTTTGATCCGCCCGAGATCGTCATCAAGATGGATTGGTGCACGTTGCTGGGCGACGCGATTTTGCAGGGCTTGATGCCGCTGCGGCTGCAATTGAAGTCCCGCTATGCGGCGCAGGTGGACGCCATCATGAAGCAACTCAATCCGGAGGGCCGGATGCTGGCGGTGATTCAAAACCGTGGCGCGAACGCTTACAAGACGCTGCAAGTGGAGGGCGCGCAATACAAGCGCGAGCTGGAAACGCTCGCCGAGATGATCGTCGCCCGGCACGGCGCGCGCATCCTGCTGTGCGGCGACGTGAAGTTGGAATCGCCCGAGCGTTTCGCGAAAGGCGACTGGATTGACCTGGACGCCGCGGTCAAAAACATCTATTTCAAATTCGAAATCCTGCGGCGATGCGATTATCTGTTCGCGGCGCCGAGCGGCTTCTCATGGATCGCCAATCTGATGCGAGGGCCGGAGCAATCGCCCGCCATGCTGCTTTATGGCTCGAAACGGATGCTTTATAACGAAGACTTTTTGGAATATTATCCCAAGTATGTAGCCGAGGGCGGCGGGCTGAAAAATAATCTGATCGCGTGGTCGTATCAACATCCCGCGTTATGGGATTTCCTGTTCGACATGCCGCACAGCCCGGAGAAGACGCTGGCGTTTATGGAGCGCTTGATCGAGGAGCGCAGGAGATGAAAGAGCAATTGAGAGAAGTCCTACCACTGCCGCCTCGGCTGCTGCTGGATATGTTCGGCGGATGCAATCTGCATTGCGATATGTGTCTGGTGCACAGCCCTCGCGGACGCCTTATAGAAAAGCCGGCGCAGCGCGTGATGAAGATTGAAAATCTGCAAAAGATTCTGGAGGAAGCGGTCTCCGCGGATCCAAGGCCGCTGTTGTTCACGTCTTTTTATGGAGAACCTCTGGCGACGCCGCAATTGCGCGAGCGGTTGAAGATGATGAAGCAAATGGGGTTCAACATCGTATGCCACACGAACGGCATCCTGTTCAATGAAGACTGGGGGCGCTTCTTCATCGAGATCGCGCTCGACGCCGTCAGCTTCAGCCTCGACGCCACGCGCCCTGAAACCTATCAAAAGATTCGCGGCGTGGATCAGCTGCGCTCTCTGGAAGACAAAGTGAAAACGATGCTGCGGCTGCGGGGCGACGCGCAATTTCCCCGCGTCGGCGTTTCATTCACGCGGCATGACGCCAACCTCGCCGAAGAAGCGGATTTCATTGCGCGCTGGACGCCACTGGTGGACGTCTGCCGCGTCAACGGCGCGTTCAACGGCGGCGACGCGATCAACTATCCGTTTCTGCCGCTGCCCGCCAAGCGGCTTCCGTGCTGGACACTCTGGCGGACGGCGCCGATTTTCTACAACGGCGACGTCGGCCTGTGCTGCCGCGACGCATTTTGCGATAATCCAATGGGAAACGTTTTCGAGACATCGCTGGCAGAAGTCTGGCACGGCCCGCGCTTCCAGGAAATGCGCCGCCTGCATGAGGAAGAGCGCTGGGACGAAATCCCAATCTGCGTCCACTGCGACGGCTGGGCCGAATGCGATCACATCGAGGAAAAAACAGAGACGCACTTAATCCGCAAATCCACACATGGAATATATTTCAACAAGATAGACCGGCTGGAAGGCTGGAAAAAGCCGCTGGCCAGATAAGTTTTCGGTTTTCAGTTTTCAGTTTTCAGTTTTCAGTTTCAGTTTTCAGT
>JAPLSP010000130.1 GCA_026398575.1 Candidatus Sumerlaeota bacterium
TATCGCCAATGACGTGCTGATCACCGTCAGACCCAAGGTTGTAACGAAGTTGATCGGCAAAGGCGACGACCAGCAGGAATTCGAGCTACAGAGCGTGGCGATAAAGGGGCGCGCGCTTCTGGCGTCCACTGAATGAACGAGCGGATGAAGAAGGGTAAGAATGGGATTGACGCCGCGCCGGCCGCTGGGCTACTTTTTTCGGCTTTCATTTGCACGATAGATTTAAGGGAAGAATTTCGCAAGACTAACCGCCGGGAGTCAAATCGCGGCGGAATCGCATAAATTTTGTTTCTCTTTATGATGGATGGGGGGTGAGTTTGTTTCATGAGCCTTATCGTAGTTGAAGAAAGCGAGCCCATGGAAAAGGCGCTCAAACGCTTCAAAAAGGAATGCTTGAAAGCCGGCATATTGAAAGAATTGCGGGGCCGCGAGCATTATGAGAAGCCCAGCGAAAAGCGCCGCCGCAAAAACGAAGCGGCCCGGCGCAAAGCCCGGCGCAACATGCTGAAGATGAAGCGGAAGATGGAGCGATACTGAAGGCTGACGTAAAGAAAGCCTTTCTCAAAAGAGCGAATCATCAAGCGGCGAAAGCGAGAGGAATGTCCTACCAGACACCCTCCCCAAGCTTTCGCCGTTTTCATTTTATATTGGAAGTTCCCTGTTGGGCTTTCCCTGTTGGACATTGGAAATTCCCTGTTGGACATTGGAAATTCCCTGTTGGACATTGGACATTAAAAAGTTCATCCGCTCTTACCATCACTCTTACCATCGCTTTTACCATCACGCTTACCATCGCTCATAGCGATAAGGATCGTCGAGCGTGGTTGGCTCATCGAGATAATACGAGTTCAGCCAAAGCCCGCTTTTGCCTGAGCTGCCGACCATCTCCGGCGGGAGGGCGCCTTTGAGCAAATTGCCGACGGGCGCTTCCAGTCGAACGCCGCAGTTGGTGAGGATGCGCGCGATGCTGATCACTGCCCGGCGATAGGACAGCTTCAGGTAAGGCTTGTCCTTCCAGTCAAACTGAGGGGGCAAAAATTGCGCAAAGACGTAGCGCTTGCCCGCAACGCTTCCTTCGGCGAAAACACCGGTGGATGCGATGCGAATCTCCGGCGGCGCTTTCACGACAGCGGGAAGCGAAATCTTTCCGCGCCAGTGCAAGTCGCCGTCGCCGAGACCAAGCAGCGCGCCGCTGGCAGGCTCGCTCAAGAGCGTATGCGTGATAGATCGGATTTCGGTTTGTACGGTAAACGGTAGGACCTGGTTTAGCGTCTCGCCCGGCATTCCGAGGCAGATAACCGTGCGGGCTTTTTGGATGGCGCTCTTCGCGGCGGCGGCGTCTGCGCCGGGGGCGATGATCAGCGTTTCGCCGCCGCCCAATTCGAACCCAAGCTCTCGCAGCCATTTCCCTTGCTCTTCACTTCCGAGGAATGCCGCGCCGCCCAACGCAGGCGGCGGCGCCGATTGCGCGTATTCCATCAAGTTCATGAGCAACCGTTGCGCCGCCGGATCGTTGGCGTCGCGCCCTGAAAAATCCATCTGGCAAAAAATCACTCTGCCATTCGGTGTCAGCCATTCCAGAAGGGGCGAGTATTGCAGATCGAATTCGCAGTCCAGGATGCTCGACCAATTGCCGCGCTGCGGCTTCTCGATGACCACGCTGGCCACCGAGCCGTCATTGCCCCACTGCCAGGTCCGGGTGTTCTGAAAGCTGAGCCATTCCTGGGATTGGTAGCTGCGGCGGAAACCTTCCTGTTTCGGATAGGGATCGAGCAGCGTGGAAGCCCCGCGCCAGTCGCGCAGCAGGTCGTTGGTCAGGCCGCGGCATACCGGATGATTGGGCTGACGCACAAAAACGCGGCGCGTGCCCGGGCTGGCGGTGCGAAATCCCAATCGCTTCTGAAGCACGTCTTCCGTCTGCTCAAAGATAAGGGCGTTCGCGCCGCCGCGAACGATCTTTTCGATATCCAAAGCCGGTCCATCGAGCGCAAGGGCTTCGCGGCCTATGACAAGTAATTTGCAGCCCGGCGGACATGCCGGCGTTGCAGATGATTCCGCCTTCAGGCCGCTGTCGCGCAGCAGCTTCAACGTCAAGCCTTTGGGATCGTAGCAGGCGATGGGCGCCGTCTGAGTTGCTTTAGGCGAAGGCGCCAGGATGTCAAACTCGAATTTGTCCTGTAAGGTTTCGTCGCTCTTGCCGTCGAAAGAAGCGCGAAACGTGATGGCGCCCTTCGCGTCCGCATCCACGGCGGGCAATTTGAAATTGAACGGCGCCATCTGCTTGCCGCCTGCGGAAATCGCGGCATTGCCTTTTCCGCTCGCGACGGCCTTGCAGCCAAGTTGAACGCTCCATTCCCATTCGGCTTGCGCGGATTTGCGCAAGTCATTGATGAGCGCCGTCTGCTTCGTCACCGTTTCCGCGCCTGCGAAAATATGGTCTTTCGCCGTGAAGCGCTGCGGCGGACCTGCGATGAATGCAAGCGTCTCGCGGTTGACGCGGCGGAATATTTTCGCGAGCGAAGTGTCCTCAAAATTCCCCTCGAACTTCGGCGCGCGCAGCCAGTCATCAGACCACGGAACAAAATCAGGCGCGACGCCGGGCTGCTGCAGGCGCGCCCAGTCGGTCTTCAACTCGACGGCCTGCGGATTGGCATTCGGAGATTGTTTGAATAGGTCGGCCTGGTCCCACGGCAGGATGGCGCTGACCCCGAACGCGCGAAACGCAGGCCATGTCTGCGCGGTGAACATGCTCTTGATCTCCAGGAAATTGTGTTCCCAGCGATTGCCCCAATAGGCGCCCAATACATCGCTGATAAGAAACGGCTCATGCCGGGCGTAAACTTTTTCAATCCGGTCCATCTGCGCGACTTCGTAGTCGGCCAGATGATAGGCGTTGTCGCCAGTGTAGATCGCCGAGAACTCAGCGGGCATGGGTTCGGAACTGACCTTGTTGCGCCAGATGAACGGGCCGGTGCGATGATTTCCCCATGACGCCTGATGCGGCAGGCCGAACTCGACGAAGAACAGCGGCTTGACGCCGGCGTCCGCCCAATGCGACGGCCATGCGATCCGCTCCTGCAGCGGCGTCCAGTTGAGGTAGCAGTTGAGCGTGATCATCTGGCCGAAATTGCCGCTCTCGTGGTGATAGGCGGGCCGCGTGCCGTCGAGGGCCATCACATATTGCTCAGCGAGCGCGGCGGCCTTGCGGCGCTCGGCGAGTCCCTTGTCGTCTTCGGGCTGAGGCGCATAGACTCCGTTCAAGCGCGCCGGATTCTGATCGTTCGGCCATCCGCAGAAGTTGTGGTTCATCGCCCACATGAAGACGGAAGGGTGATTGCACACGCGCTTAATTTCGTAGTAAACGACGCGGTTCCAGAGTTTGCGCTTCTCCGGATTCTCGAAGTCGCGATAAATCTGCTTCACGTGGCGGATCGAATAGGACATCGGGAAGCCGGCTTCGTCGCCGGCGCGCAGCGTGTCTTCGATGTATGCGAACGATTGCGGCTCATAGTCGTAGTGGCTGTGGATGACGTAGTTGAAGCCAAGGGCGCGCGCGCGGGCGAAGGAGGCTTTGACCTGTTCATAAGCGGCCAGCGCAAAGTCGCCCGGATTTGAAAGGTCCAGACAGCGCAGGTGAATGGGCGAGCCGTTCAGGTAGAAGTCGCGCCCTTGAATCCAGAATTCGCGAAAGCCGAACAGGATCGGCATCGTCTCGTCAAGCAGTTTCCCGCCGCTGTCGCTCAAACGGACGCTCAGGCGGTAGAGATTCGGCTGGTCCAGGTCCCAGAGTTTGGGATCGGACCACGGGCCGGTGATCAGCGGCGCCTCTCCAGCAAATGTCTTTACGATCTTGTCGCCATCGCGCACAACTGCTTCGATCTTGTAGCGCTGGGCGGTGTTCGCGCCCGCGAGCTCGCACTGGACCACCAACTCGCCGCGGCGCACGCTGGGCTTGACGAAGACGTCTTCGATGCGCGGGCCGGCGGGTTCGCTCGCGAGGAAGCAATCGCCGCACAAGCCTTTGAACCTGATTTGCTCGCGGGCCTTCTCAATTTGTGCCGGACCCATGACAACGAGTTGCTCCTCCTGGACCGGCAGCGCCAGCGCGTAAATGGAGAGCGTATGCGTCCCGCCCGGTTTCACAAAGCGCGTGATGTCCACCCGTCCGCCGGGCCATTCGATTGCGCCCGCTTCCTGTCCGTCCACGAGCACGCGTGCGGTTTGTTTGGGATTATCGAGATCAAGCAGGATGCGCCGCCCCGCCCACTCGGTGGGTATCGTGATCGCGCGCTGATACCAGGCCGCGTCGGTTTGGCCAAGATCGAGTTTGCCTTCGAGGAAATCCGGAATGATCGGGCGCATTCGCGAAACGCCGGGATGCCACGAAGCCGGGACTTTCAAGTATCCCCAGCCGGAACCCGCTGCGGGCAGACCGCGCTCTTTTAATTCCGCAGAGCGGAATTTCCACAATCCGTTGATGCACACGCGGCCGCGCGTTTCGGTCTCTTCGCGGAAGGCGCTGCCCAAGTCCCAGCGCGCCTCGACGCCGGAAGGCAGCGACACATCCTCGACAACGGGTTTGTATTTCAGCAGCCGCAGCGAAACCTCGTCCCACTCAACCTTCCCCGTGGCGGAAAACATCGAGCAGCTCAAGTCCAGATACGCCGCGCCTTCGGGCACAACGTAGTAGCGCTCATGGCGCTCCCAGTCTTTCATCGTGCCGGTGAAATGAAGCACGTCGGGCCAACCGCCGACCATCTTGCCATCGGCGCCATGAAACGACATGGCGACGCGCGCGTCGTGCCAACCTTCCGCGCCCTGCTTGACGCCGGTGACTTTGACGAGACACGACAGATGAATCTTCCAATAGCGATTGCCCATTGGGATGCGCTGGGAGATTGAGAGCGAAGCCGTCTGCAGCGCCTCCTCGACAATCCATCGCTTGTCCCCTGAGGATTCCCACCGCACGGCGCCGCTCTTGCTCCAATCCGCCGGGAAATCGGCATTGGCGGCTTTGGTTTCAAAGCCGCCGTTCTGAATCAGTTCATCCCCGAGTTTGGCCTCGGCCGCACGCGCTGCCACCGCAGAGGACAAAATAAAGCAGCCAATCAGCGTCATCGCTTCAATCGCAGGAGTCCTTTTCACTTTTTAATCCTCCTTCACTCTTACCCAAACTAAAATCGCTTATGACATGTCTGCTTAAAGTTTTGCTTAAATGTTCTCTGCATTTTGCGCAGGTCTTTTTGGATGTGGCCCCAGCCACCTTATGAACTTAGCTTGCTTCAGCAGGCTTTTGAATCCCCCGAAGGGGGTGAACTATCATAGCCGTGGGTGAAGCGAAGCGAACCCACGGAAACGATAAGTGCGAAAACGGGTCCCCGAAGGGGGCCAACTTGGATCGAACAGCCGACTGCATTGCGTTTGCGCGCTTCATCGGGATTATTTCCGTGACGACGTTGGCCCCCTTCGGGGACCGATGATTCCGTGCGCCGCCACCGTGGGTTCGCTTCGCTTCACCCACGGCTATGATAGTAGTTCCCCTTCGGGGAAAAAATGTCCAAACTCCAGCCCTGCCAAAGCAGGATGCAAAGAAGAGCCGTACAAGCCGGCTAATGCCTTTGCTGTTTTGAGGTATTAGCCACTGCACTAAATTATGATCAGCTATGCTCTTCCTTATTCGCAGATCGTTTGCATACAGCAAAATTCGCGATTTGCTACCATGGATTCGATGGGGCCATCTGCCAGGCTTTGAGCTGGCGGATTTTCATTGCGCCACCTGCAGAGAATAGTGAGACGCCAATGCTATCGGCGCGCGAGGGATATATCCGCCGCATCGCGGCCTGGCGGTCGTTGGCGAATGCCTCGACTACCGAGCGATCCACGAACACCCGCAGCATCAGCGGTTCGCTATCATTGAGCGTGAGCGGCGCCGATTCGATTTTCTTCGGGCCTTCTTTCAGGCTCGATTTGGTTGTGTCAATCTTGAGCATCTTCTCCGCGGCGTCGTACAAAATCGTTGTCTGTTCCTCGCCGCTAGGCGAGCAGCATACCCTCACGCCAAATTGCCTTGCGCCGCGCGGTTCGATTTCGAGCAACAGCTCAATCGTATTGCCATGGATTTTTTCGAGCGCGGTTTCCTGGCCTTCGGCGACGTCAATATCGCGCATCGTTTGTTCATTATAGCGCAGCCGTTCGAGCTCCGCGATCGGGCGAATCCGCAGCCGGCCATCGTCGCCGAGCGCCACGTCGCGCGGCAGCGACATTTCGCCGGACCAACCGCTGGCCTGCTTGGTCTCTTTGTTGCGCTGGTCGAATATCCACGCCCATAAAATGCGCCTGCCATCGGGCGCCGCGAGCGACTCCGGCGCGAAATAAAGATTGTCCACCCAGGTCATGCGCTCGTGAACTTCGGGATGGAACTGCTCATTTTTCCAGTCGCCGACGTAGTAGCGTGCCCCGCGATTGTGGCTGATGCAGATCAGAACCCACTTGGCGCCCAGTTTGAAAAAGTCGGCGCATGAGATGTCTTCATTGGCGGCAACGTCCGGCATTTCGTGATGTAGAAACGGGCCGACGTATTTCCATTGGTCCAGTTCCTTCGCCTTGAAGATTGTCGCGGGTTTGGGGCTCTTGCCGGGTTGTCCGCCGAAGATGGCGTAGTAAGTGTCGCCGTCAAGCCAGCCGCACGGGTCCCATGAGGCATACGGCTCGCTGCCGGTCGTGTTGGGGATGATGGGATTGGACGGCAGTTTCTTCCATTGTTCGAGGTTGTCGTCGCTGGCGGTGGCGATGCAGTTTCCCGCGCCGTATCCATGATAGAGCATCGTCGCCTCGCCCTTCTTGTTCACGAAGCAGTTGCCGCTGAAGATGCCTTTCTCCGGGCTGTCGGGCGTGGCATACAGCGCCGGCGGATGTTGCCGCCAGTGCAGCAAGTCCACGCTGGAGACGTGCCCAAAACAGTGCGCGCCTTTTTCCTGATAGATATAGAACAAGTGATAGCGCCCGCGCCAATAGATCGCGCCATTGGGATCGAACGGCATGGCGTAGTCTTCGGGAATGACGAAGTGATAGGTGGGGCGATGCGGATCGCTCAGGAAGTGATTGCGCAACCGCCGCGCCGCCATGATGTCATCGGGTAGGATTGGCTTTTGCGAGAGCGAGAGCGGCAAGGCAGAGGGTTCAGCGGAGGCAAGCTGCGGTGCGGTTTGCGCTGCCAGCAGCGCGCCCCGCTTGCCATCGAGCAATAGCTTCCCGCCTTCCACTTTCGCGCCACCGATGAGTCTCGTATGGGTGAAGCGTCCCATGCGGTCGCGGCAGGCCGCATCCTCGAACGGCCACCACGCCCATGGCTTGGGATCGGAAAGCTCCTTGGGTTTCAGCGCGGCGATTTGCTCCGCCGAGAGCGCCTGATCGTAAATCCGCGCGTCGCTGATCGCGCCGGCGAAATGATCGCGCTGATTTTCCAGATGGCGAAGGCCAAAGACGGCCACGCTCCCCGGCCCGAACGTCTGCGGCGCGGAATCGGCGGTGTATTGCGCATAGCGCTGCCCGTTGCGGTAGATCGTTATCTCGCGGTCCTTGTATGCGACGGCGATCTGCACGAGCGTGTTCGTGTTCGCGGTTTCCGGAGGCCAAGTAGATTGGTCTTTGCGCGTCCGCTTGTGAAAATCGCTGCCTGCCATCCATTTGCCCGGCGCCAGCTCGCCAAACACAACGCCGTCGAAATGCGCCTGGTTATCGTCCATCGTCAGCGCGCTGCCGCCGCGCTGTTCGAGATTCGCCGGCGCGATCCATGCTATCAGCGTCTTGTCTTTCAGTGTGGACATCTGCGCCGTCGCGGGCTTGCCGGCTTCCTTTTCAGCGAGCGCATTGGCAAATGCGGTGGGCAGCGCGATCAGCGCGAACCAGCGGGATGATGGGATCATGGCATTATTCCTTTTGCGCCCAGGCGGCGGCTTCATGGTTGGCTTTTGTGATAAGGGCGACGTTTTCCTCGTCAAGGCGTTCGTGTTCGTCGCGCAGGCCGCGATTGCGCGCGTAGTTGCGGAGATAGGCGCCGCACAGGTGCGCGCCGATGCATCCGGGATTGTCGCGCAGGGACTTCAGCGTCTCGGCATAATATTTGCCGTCATTGCGGCCGATGGTCTCGCCGCTCGCCGGATCTTTGGTATTGATATTTTTCGCGCCATCGGCCCAGAGCACGGGCATGCCCGTGCGCGCATGCCAGGCGGCAAGATTTTTCACAGGGTCTTTGAAATCCTGGAACGACAGCGCGTCAACGAACGGCTTTGCGGATTCGACCACTTCCATTGGCAGTGGCGCATTCGCTTCGTAGCGGTCGCCCAGGATAAGGTGATGGAGATCGTAGCGGCGGATGGCGTCATGCGTGATCCGGTAGTATCGCGTGGCGAGCGCGCGCAATTCCGTTTTGCCGGCGTCGGTCTTGAGTTTCTCCGGATCGAAGAGAGGGCCTTTCCATTGATTCGGCGGGCGGGTGTGGACCCAGGTCGGACAGTCGGTGTAGAAATAGCCGATCAGCTTGGGATCGCCGGCAAATCGTGCGCACTGGCTGCGGGCGACGTACTCGCACCAGTCCTCGAAGTCCTTGCTGAAAAAATCGGGGCGCTTTGTCTCGTTCTCCCACTGGTGCGTTTCCGCAAACGGAAGCAGGTGACAGTAAGGCAGGCCGAGCCATTGGTATTCCTCGAAGGTGAACGAGGGCGAATGGCGGTGAATGAGATCGCCGCGAATGACCACCTCCTGCGTCCAGCCGACGGTGTTGAATCCCCACGCGCGCAGGTCGGGCGCGACGGATTCTTTTAGCCAGCGCTCGCGCGAGTTGCCATACTTATTTCGCCACAGTTCGCCGTTGGCGGCATAGCGCAACGGCGAATCATCAATGTGGTTCAAGCCAAGCGAGAAAAACGGCTGCCCCTCCGGCGTCAGCAACCGCCATCGCCCGCCGCGCTGCGCAAGCGCAAAAAAGCCTGTCGCAGGCGCCGCTGCCGCGTTAGCTACATTGACTCTTTCGGCGAGAGACAAGAACGCACAGGATGAAAGCAACGATGCTCGTTTCATAAATTGCCTTCGATTGATGGATGGAGTGTGGCTCATGTGAGGCTATTCAATCCTGCTACCGATAGCGGCTTATTGTCAACCAGGCGCTGCAGAAAAGACCGCAAGGACATCAAGGACCGCAAGGACAGCGGACTGCGCATAACCGCATCCCATTATTGTCCCGTCTCCTTTGCGCAATTATTTCTGTTGCTTCCACCGCGCAGCAACGTCGTCAAACCACGCCTCGTATTGTTTCTTCATCTTCTCGACAATGTCGGGATGCGCGGCGGCAACATCTTTTGTTTCGCCGGGATCGCTGGAAACATCATAGAGCTCGTATCGCGGCTCGCTGCCTTCGATGCTTCGCTGACCGCGCCCCTGGAGTTCGCAAAGTTGCGCGTATGTGTCGCGAATATGTTTCTGGTTCTGCGCATCCATTCCGCAGGGCTGGACCAGTTTCCATTTTTCGGTGAGCGCCGTGAAGGCATGTCCGCGACGCGGCGCCTGGCCGCTATCCCATTGGAAAAACAGTGTACGGTCCGGCCAATCCGCCGATGGATTGCGCAACAGCGGCGCCAAACTGATGCCGTCGAGTTTCACGCCTGCTGGCGGCTGGGCGCCGCAGATCTCCAATACCGTCGGCATCAAATCAATATGCGCCGCAAGCCGTCCAACTTTCGCCGGGCTCTTGAATCCCGCCGGCCAGCGCATGAAGCATGGCACGCGGATCCCGTTTTCATAAACCGTGCCCTTCAGCCCGTGCAGGCCGGCCATGAACCGGTTCGGAACGGGTTTGGAGCCGGAACACGGGCCGTTGTCGGATAGAAAAATCAGCAGGGTGTTGTCTTCCAAACCCAGTTCCTTCAGCGCCGAGCGCAGCCGCCCGAAATTGTTGTCCACGCTGCGGATCATCCCATAAACCTTTGCCGTGCTGTCGCCCAGACCGAGCGCGTCGTATTCCGCGGCCAGGTCCTGCGCGACCACCAGCGGCGCGTGGATCAGGTTGGCGGGCAGATAGAGGAAGAATGGCTTGGAACGGCGCTGCTTCAAAAACTGGATCGCAGCGTCGGTGAAGATGTCCATGCAATAGCCGCTGTGCTTTTCCGGCTGGCCGTTATGAAGCAGCGTTGGGTTAAAGTATTGGCCGGCCTTCATCGCCGGACCGGGAAAACTCAACGCCTCGTCGAAGCCCTGCGCATTGGGACTGCGCGGCTCATCGTCGCCGAGGTGCCACTTGCCGAAGATGCCCGTCGCATAGCCCGCCGCGCGCAGCGCCTCGGCGACCGTGACCTCCGCCGGATCCATCTGGCAGCCCTTGCCAAACACATCCGCGACGCCGGTACGGAAGTTGTAGCGCCCCGTCATCAGCGACGCGCGCGTCGGCGAGCAGACCGGACTGACGTGAAAGGCGCCGAACTCCACGGCCTCACGGGCGAACGCGTCAATGTTGGGCGTGTTGACGTGCGGATTGCCGTGGCAGCGCACGTCGCCATAGCCCAGATCATCGGCGAGGAACAGGACAATATTTGGCCTGATGTTCTTTTCCGGCGCGCTGACAGCGGCTGGCGCTGCTTGCAGGAGCTTTGGGAAACTTGCCGCACAGGCCGCCGCTCCGGCGCCAAATCCCGCCAGTTTAAGAAAGTTCAGCCGGTTTGATTTTTTCATAAACGTTCCCCTCTACATTTCATATCACAAAATCAAAGGCGTGTTTATGCACACAACAAGGATAGGCAATGCTGTTACAGATGGCGCCAGCATTTGGAGTGCGGTTGCTTGCTGCCGCTT
>JAPLSP010000344.1 GCA_026398575.1 Candidatus Sumerlaeota bacterium
AAAGGGCCATAAGAAGACAGCCCAGGGCAACGCCCTGGGAACGGCCGATCCCCATTTCTACCAAGCCCTGAAGTGGCGCAAGAGCAACTGCCATAATGTGAAAATGCCTTCTTTCGCCCCTTCAGGGCTTTGTATAAATCATTGGGCTGTTCCCAGGGCGTTGCCCTGGGCTTTTTTCTTCTGGCCCTTTCAGGGCATAGTAGAACGCAGCTTGCGCCAGAATTACTGCTCGAATTGGCTAACGCTTGTGAGAAAACCAGGATAATGGCCGTCAATCAGAAATTAAACGACCGCTAATTGCGATTCGCGGGAGAAGAAGCGCCAGCCCGCTCCGCGATAAAGGCGTCCCACAGCGGCTGCTGGATATACAGGAGCATCAGCACTTCCGGACGCAGGCCGAAGAACTGTTTTTGATATTTTCCCTTGAGCAGCGAATCCAGTTTTTCCTCGCAGGCGGGCATCGTGATGATGACCGGCGCGTCGGGTTGCTGGGGAGGCCGCCTCCAGTTCCAATAGCCGACGCGATTGTAGCCCCTGAGATACCACGGCAGCGGCCAGCTATCATCGCCCAGCGTGATGACCTTGATGAGCATGTTTTCTTTGTCGGGCGATACTTTGGATATGTCCTCGACGCGCCGCACAAGATTCATGAAATCCGTGCAGGTATGCGCATAGACGTAAGGATTGCGATTGTCGGCGTAGAAACGGAAATTGGCGCGCCAAGCCTGCCCCCCCAGATTCCAAAGCCCCGCCGCCAAAAGGATCAGCGCAACCGCCTTGAGCCAATAATAGGGAAGCCGCCGCAAGATCGCGTCCGCCCCAATGCCCGCCACCAGAATCATCCCATGCAGGAAGCTCAGCAAACACCAGGGCGTCTTATAAGGGATGATGGAATAAATCGCGGTCATCAGCAGCGTATAGAAAGTCACGAACCGCAGGAAGGGAACGTCGCCCTCCGCGCGCGGCGAGCGCTTGAGAATCGAGATCGCTCCCACAACGAATAAAACCAGAATCAAACCTTCGCTCCACCACGGGCCGCGGCCGTATCGGACGTATGCCAGCATTTGCAGGTAGAAATACCAGGGATGATTGTGAACGCCGGCGCCTTCGGTGCTGCTGTCGCCGGTGAGGGCGCGTTCCGCATAGTAATAGAAGGATTCCGAAATCTCGAAGATGGCCACGGGGCGCCTGAGAAAGCAGGTGAGGCACAAAATAGCCACGCCCGCAGCCACAAGGAAAGCCGCTAAAACGTGGCCTTTTCGGAATCGCTTCCAGGGACGCAGCGCGCGCCCTTCGACCAGGCGCGTCCATAAAACGGTCAGCGCGGCGCCGCCCGCCATTGCGGCAAACGCGATCAAACTGGTTTCCTTGGCGCTTTTCATGAATCCCAGCGCGGCGCCCGCCGCCAGCGCCCAGCCGATTTTTTGACTGCGCGAATAGCGCCAGCCGCAAACGATGGCCGCGAAGGTGAAGAAAACGAGCGGCGTTTCCGCGATATAGTAGCGGCTGTAATAGACCATGGCGGGCGACAGCGCCGTCAACAGCGCCGCGCCCGTTGCCGCTCTTCCTCCCAATCCATCGAGAGCGAGCAATAACAGCAAAATCAGCCCCGTTCCGAACAAAACCGGCACGATCCGCAGCGGAATGGTATTGGGAATTTGGGCAAAGGAACGCGCGCCGAATGCAATTCTTAGGGCGGTTTTAATGATACTTTGGGTGGAATCGGAACTTTGCGCAAGGCGTCGCGTTTCGCTCAGCCAAACGAAGGGGAGCGAAAAATAATAATGAACAGGCCCATGATATTCATAAGGATTATACTCATAGATTCCTTTGTCCAGCAAGTCTCCGAACTTAGCGGCATGAACGGCCTCATCGGTGTGCATGGGCCGCATATCGAGGCGAGAAATCCTTAAAAAAAACGCCCCCCCACCCACGATAAGGATGAGGAGGGCGTAAATCGTTCGTTGGCGAACCGCGCCTGTCACTTGATGGGCTTGCCCCATACCTCGACTTCTATCATGTGATTCGTGTCGCCGGAGGTGCTGCCGTTGCTGTAGAGGCGCACGTAGCGGCCCTTGACGCCTTTGGCGTCCGCCAGCTTGCCGTCATTGGTCTCGATGTATTCTTTGTCCTTGCCGATGCCCAAGCCCGAGGAATTGTCGTGATCGTTGTTGAAGACCGTCGTCACGTCCTTGATGAAATCCGCATCATCGGATACCTGCACGATCACGTCATGATAGACGCGCGCCTCGGAATGGAAATGCCACATGACGACCGCGTAGATTTCGCTCTTCTGCCCGAGATCAATCTGCACCCATTGCTTCTTCGGCGCGAACTCGACGTAGTTGCCGTCCGTGCCTTCTTTGCTGCCGTCGGTGAGCTGATCCAACTTGCCCTGGATGGGTTCCGAGTCGCTGGCAGTTACTTCTTTTTTGGAGGCGAGATTCACGCAGCCTTTCGGCGCATAGAAGTCTCCGCGGGGTTTGCCGGTGCCCGCTTCAAGGTTGTCGCTTTTGATGTTCTTGGGCGTGCCGATGAACAACGGCTTGGGCAGCGCGATGGGCAGAGGCGCCATGTCGCCTTTGGCCGTGTCGCTCGCCTTGGCTTCTGCCTTCTTTGGCTCTTCTTTCTTCTCGTCTGCGGCCTGAGCGCCAAACAGTCCCAGTGCAAAAACGAAAGCCAGGATGCCGGCGAGGCTCAAGATGCTCTTGGTTGCTTTCATCGTTCCATACTCCCTTTGATTGATTGACTCTTTCGCCGTCGCTAAAAATCTCTGTCCCGCGCGACGTCGTTGACGGATTATGGTCACAGCCTCTCCCCGATTGCAAGCGAATCCGGCAGGAAATTTCAGCCTTGACTATGGGGGGGCGATTAAGGGAGCTGGCGGCCAGGAAAAGACGATCAATGCGGATAGGCAGGGCGCCAGCATTTGGAGTGCGGTTGCTTGCTGCCGCTTTTGCTTCGATTTTCTAATGGATTGGCGTAGCAAAAGCGGCAGCAAGCAACCGCACTCCAAATGCTGGCGCGGTTACCAACCGAATTACGCTCCATACTCACGGTGTGGGGCGATGAGCCCAAGCCCCTCGGATTATCAGTCAACGCCGAAGGCGCCCTTGAAAAAGACGGCAAATCCTTCCGCGGAATCGGAGTGAATTATTTCGATTGCTTCTATCGAACGCTCAAGAATCCCAAAGATACCTCCTACGAAGAAGGTCTTCGGGCGCTTGCGGAAAACAAGATTCCATTCATTCGCATGATTGGCTGCGGCTTTTGGCCGGTGGACTGCAAACTGTATCTGGAAAACAAGGAAGAATATTTCCGCCGATATGACGCCGTGGTCAAGTGCGCCGAAAAAAACGGCGTCGGACTGATTCCGAGTTTGTTCTGGACCGCAGCCACGGTCCCGGACCTTGTCGGCGAATCCTGCGACCAATGGGGCAATCCGCAAAGCAAGGCGCATGAATACATGCGCAACTACACGCGCGACGTTGTCACGCGTTATCGAAATTCGCCCGCCATCTGGGGATGGGAGTTCGGCAACGAATATAATCTGGGCGCGAACCTCCCCAATGCGCCGCAACACCGCCCCGCCGTTCACCCAACGCTGGGTACCGCAAAAAGCCGCTCGGAGCGGGATGAATGGACTTATGAGATGATTCGCGTCGCGTTCGCCGAATTCGGCAAGGAGGTTCGCCGCCACGATCCGCGCCGCATCATCTCCACCGGGGACAGCATCCTCCGCCCCCACGCCTGGCACAACTGGAAGGAAAAGTCCTGGAAGGCCGACACAGACGAGCAATTCCTGGAGATGCTTCGCGGCGACAATCCCGATCCCATCAGCGTCATCAGCATTCACGCCTACGGTGAAAACATCCCGCGCATTGCCACAGCGGCGCAGGCGGCTGCGAAGATCAAGAAACCGCTCTTCATTGGCGAGTTCGGCGTCGAAGGCGTAGCGAGTGAAAAAACTGAAAAGGAATTCGCCGCCGCCCTCGCCGCCATCGAGCAATCGAAAGCTCCGCTGGCCGCCGTATGGGTCTACGATCACGGCGACAAAGACGCCTTCAATGTCACCGCCCAAAACCCGCGTTCCTATCAGCTCAAAGCCATCGCAGAAGCTAATGCGCGCATTCGGGCGGAACTGAACAAGACAACCACCGCAAGATGAAAAACCGCTCATAGGATTTTCCAATCCAAGGACAGATTCATTGGTGTTTATTGGTGTCTATTAGTGGTTCAAAATTGCGGCAAGAGAAACTGTTTCCGAGCAACCGCTAATGGACGCTAATCAACGCTAATAAAACGAACCAAAAGGCGCTAAAACTATGAAGAACTGTTCCGTAGTTTCTTTCCTCGCTGCCAGCATTATCCTTATTTCTTTCAGGGCATTTGCCAGCAACAGCGATTGGCCGCGATTTCGGGGGGCGGATGGCGCCGGGATCAGCGACGCGCAAACGATACCCGCCAAATGGACGGACAGCGATTATAACTGGAAGATCAAACTCCCCGGAGTGGGGCATTCCTCGCCCGTGGTCTGGGGGCGCCGCATTTTCGTAACATGCGGCGAGACCACGACGGCCTTGCGGATAGTCCTCTGCCTCGATGCCGCCAGTGGCCGCACGCTTTGGCGGCGCGACTACTCATCGAAATCATTCCGGCAAAATGGCGACAACAGCTATGCCAGCGCGACGCCCGCCGCCGACGCCGATGGCGTCATCATTTCCTGGACGACGCCCGAAGAAGTCGTCCTGCTCGCGCTCGATAACGAAGGACACGATCTCTGGCGGCGCGGATTGGGGCCTTACGTGGGCATTCACGGCAGCGGCGTCTCGCCCATCATCGTGAATGATCTGGTAATTCTGAATAACGATCAGGAGGACCCGGCGGCCCTGCCTGCATTCGTGTACGCCAGACCCGACGCGCCGAAATCCGCCGGCGTGAGTTTCGTGATCGCCGTGGACCGCAAGACCGGCCAAACACGCTGGCAGCTCGACCGCCGCACGTCCCAGGCCTCCTACATAACGCCTTGCGTATATCGCCCCGAAGGTGGCAAGCCCGAGATCATCCTCGCCGGCACGTCCCACGGCGTCACTGCGGTGGACGCCGCCACCGGCAAGATCAGCTGGGAACTTGCCGGTGTTTTCAAAGAGCGCTGCGTAGGTTCGCCGGCGTTGGGACCCGGCGGTTTGGTGATCGCCGGGGAGGGCAAAGGCTCGGCCGGACTGCGTTTTGTCGCCGTGCGGCCCGGATCAAAGGATAAGGCCGCCACGCCGACGCTGGCCTACGAGATTCAACAACCGGTTCCGCTCGTGCCGTCGCCGCTCGTTGCGGATGGACGTTTGTATCTATGGCTCGACAGCGGCTTGGTGATTTGTCTTCGCGCCGGGACAGGCGAACCGATCTGGAAGGAAAAGGTTGGCGGCTCATTCTACAGTTCGCCGGTATGCGTGAACAACCGCATCTATTGCGTGTCCAAGAATGGCGAAGCCGTCGTGATCGCCGCCGGAGACAAGTTCGAGCTTATCGGCCGCATACCGCTGGGCGAAAAATGCTTCGCTACCCCAGCCATCGCAGGAGGCGTGATGTATCTACGAACCCTGTCACAGCTCTTTTCCCTGGGCGGCAAAAAGCCATGAGTTTGGAGTTCCATCAATCAAGGAAGGCGCCAAAATAGGCCACATGCGCCTTGCAACGGCAATGTTTATCATAGGGCGTTTCGCATTGCCCGATCAGCTCAACCTTGGAATCGCCCTCGGCTTTGGAAAGCGGACCGCGAATACAAACGTCTTCATCGCCCAGGAACCGGTCATGATAAATCTCTAAGGTGTAAACTCCGCATTGGCGGCATAAATAATACGTCTCAATATACTCATCACCCATGATGCTGCCCGAAATTGACGCCATGCGCTCTTCCGCGTTCATTGCATCAAACTCTCTTTTGCATTGCAGGCATTGAACCATGAGATTCCTCCTCTCGCAAATTTCATGATCAATGATCCTTCAATCGTCATACGTCTGTCCATCGCAATCCGCTCCGAAACCAGCTCGGCGCGCGTAAAGATGAAAGAAACTCGCTCATGCGCTTGTGGGTACTGGATGGAACTGCCACCTTATCGCCAGGAAAGGCGCCGGCTTGTTTCTTGCGCGCCTTCAATGTCTCAAAAGTCCCCGGCCTTGATGCGCGATAATCAAGGCAGGCTTTGTTTGGTTTTCATTTGACCCAATCTACCTCTTTTCCTATACTCGTTTTAGTGAGAGAAGGCATGCGCTGCATTTTTTAACTTCTAAGATCAAACTGAGCGCGAGGGTGATTGATCCATTCGCCGGCGCGCCGCCGGGACCTTGATATGGCAATGGAGGCCATGCCATGAAAAAAAGCAAGACGCATTCGCAGCCAGTTCGCCCGGTCGAGCGAGCAATGCAAGACAAGACGCTCGAACAGGCCCGGGCAGAAATCGAAGCGGAAGGAAGGATGACCCTGGCGCAACGGCAGGCGTTGGAGGCGTTGCAGGAGAGCGAAGAACGGTATCGCTCGCTGGTTGAAGCGGCGCCCGACGTCATTTACACCATCTCCGGCGAAGATGGAACGCTGACCTCCTTGAATCCGGCGTTTGAAGCGATCACCGGCTGGCCGCGCGCGCAATGGCTGGGCAAGCCGTTTGCACCCCTTGTGCATCCTGATGATCTGCCGCTGGCCGAGGAGGCTTTCCGGAAAGCATTCAATGGCCAGACGCTTCCGATTTACGAATTGCGCATCCTCGCCAAGTCCGGCGAGTACCTGGCCGGCGAGTTTACCTCCACGTCGCAGGTTAAGAACGGCAAAGTGGTGGGAGAACTTGGAATCGCCCGGGACATTACCGAGCGCAAACGGGCCGAGGAGGCGCTGCGAGAAAGGGAAGAATTTAGCCGGGCCTTATTTGAGCATAATCCCATCGAAACGATCGTTGTGGATCGTGAAGGGAAAGTGACCATGTTAAACCTGGCCCGCAAACGGTCGGGCGGCAGGCTGCCGAATATCGGAGATGTGATGTATAAGGACTACGCCGGCAAACATGAGCGCGACATGCGCGGCGCATTGATGGAGTGCATCCATTCGGGGCAGTCAAAGGAGTTTCCCGAACTGAAGTATCAACATAAGGTTCTATCCATAACCATTTCGCCCTTCCCGAAGGGCGCGATCATTATTTCTCAAGACATCACCGAGCGCAAGCGGGCGGAAGATGAACTGAGGAAGAGCATTCAGCTTTTACATGATACCGGAGAAATGGCCAGAGTCGGAGCGTGGGAGATAGACCTCTCGACGAAGGAGGTCTTAATGACGGAAGAGGTCTGCCGGATCCACGTAGTCGAGCCGGGATATAAGCCGAAGCTGGAAGAAGCCCTGAGTTTCTATGCGCCCGAATCCATCCCTGCCTTAGAGGCAGCATTGAAGAAAGTTGCGGAGACCGGCGAACCATACGACCTTGAATCCCTTTTCATTCCTTCAGGCGGCAAAGAAAAGAGTTGGGTGCGGTCGCTTGGAAGGGCCGTTTACAGCGGCGGTAAAATAGCAAAACTTGCTGGGACATTTCAGAATATTGATAAGTATAAACGGGCGGAGGAAGCGCTGCGAGTCAGCCTTGAAAAGTACAAGGTCTTGTTCGAATCGTTTCCACTCAGCGTCACTATTTCAGACAAATCCGGCAAGATCATAGAAGCGAATCGCCAATCAGAACAGCTGTTGGGCATCACTTGCGAGGTACAGACTCAAAGGAGAATAGACAGCAAGGAATGGCAGATTATTCGGAAGGACGGCACACCCATGCCCGCCGATGAGTATGCCAGTACCAGGGCATTGCGAGAAAATCGTCTGATTGAGAATGTGGAGATGGGCATTGTAAAGGACAAAGGCGAAATCACCTGGATCAGTGTGACCGCCGCGCCCATACCGCTGGAGGGCTATGGTGTCGCCATCGCCTACGGCGACATCACCGAGCGCAAGCGGGCGGAGCGGGAATTGCAGGAGAAGAGCGCTGCGCTGGAACACTTCACCCATGCGATCTCGCACGACCTCAGGAGCCCGCTGGTGACGGTCAAGACCTTTCTGGGATACCTGGAACAAGACTTGCTTACTTCCGATACCGGGCGAATCGAGAAGGACATGTTCTACATACGCGCCGCCGCCGACAAGATGGCGCAGATGCTCGATGAGCTGCTGAGGGTGTTGCGCATCGGTCGTATAACCAATTCACCGGTGCGCGTCACGTTCCGCGAGCTGGTTGAAGAGGCCCTGAATATTGTGGCCGGACCCATTGCGGAGCGGGGGGTGAAGGCGCAGGTTAATGAGGCGCCCATCACTCTCTATGGCGATCACCCCCGCTTGGTGGAAATCTGGCAGAACTTGGTGGATAACGCGGTCAAGTTCATGGGGGATCAGGCCTCGCCGCGCATCGAGATCGGCGCGGAACGGCGAGGCGGGGACACGGTCTTTTTTGTGCGCGATAACGGCATGGGAATTGATCCGCCCCACCAGCCGAAGGTGTTCGATTTGTTCGTGAAAATCGGCGCCAAGAGTGAGGGCGCGGGCCTTGGCCTGGCGCTCATCAAGCGGATCGTGGAGCTGTACCGGGGAACCATCTGGCTGGAATCGAAAGGCTTGGGTCAAGGGGCCTGCTTCCTGTTCACCCTGCCCGGGGCGGTTGAGAATCCAGAAAAAGGAGAAAAATCATGAAAGGCAGACCCATCGTCATACTGCTGGTGGAAGACGAGCCGGCCCACGTCGAGATCGTTCGGCGGAATTTTGAAGGCGCCCGCCTGGCCAACCGGCTCATGCACGTGAGCGACGGCCAGGCAGCCCTGGATTACCTGTACCAGCGGGCGGAGTTCCGCGACACGGACCAGTTCCCCCGGCCGGACCTTATTCTGCTCGACCTGCGATTGCCCAAGGTGGACGGCCTGGAGGTTCTGAAGACCATCAAGTCGGATCCCGACCTGCGCTGCATCCCTGTGGTGATCCTGACCACATCGGCCGCCGAAGTGGACATCGTCAAAGCCTATGACAACCATGCCAACAGCTACCTGGTCAAGCCGGTGGACTTTGCGCAGTTCGTTAAACTGATGGATACGCTCGGCTACTACTGGCTGGCGTGGAACGAATATCCATATTAGCAAGGTGTTGAAAAAGGAAAACCGCCAAGATCGCAAAGGACAAGCGTTTTATATGGAATGGACTATCACCCGATGGGTGAAATCGAACATCGCGGAAAATCTTCCTTTCTTTGCGTTCTGACTCAGAATTACGGTCACATATTTTTGCACAATGGACGAAAGTAATGCGCTCAGAAGCGGCGCCAGGCGCAATCCAGAATTCCGGTCGTATTTCCCACCGAAGGTCAGCATGCCACCACCGGGCCTTGTGCCGGTGGAGCGATGATTTTGCGCTAGAATGGTATGCCCATTTCATCCTCCGCCACCACCGGGCCTTGTGCCGGTGGAGCGATGCTTTGGTTGGCATCGCACGATTTTGGCTGACAATCATCGCCCCACTGGCACAAGGCCCAGTGGTGGCGGTGAGAAAAAAGCGGTCACTGCTAGAGCAAAATCACCGCTCCACCGGCACAAGGCCCGGTGGTGGCGGAGGGCATGGGAATGTGCGATAAATTTATGAGATCGTTCGAAGCGTGTTTTTCAACAGCCTTTTCGTTCCTTGAAGGAGGCCCCCATGGATGTCACCCGGATGCGGATCCTGATCGTGGAAGATGAGGCGGCCCACGTCGAGGCCATCCGGCGCGCGTTTGAAGCCGCCGGCACGGAGGCCGGGATGCAGGTGACGGGCACGCTGCGGGAGTACCGCGAGAGCGTGGCCGCCCGTGCGCCGGACATCGCCCTGGTGGACCTGAACCTGCCGGATGGCCGCGCGGTGGAAGTCTTGACCTCTCCGCCGGAAGCCGGCCCCTTCCCCATCCTGATTATGACGGCCTACGGCACCGAGCAGGTGGCCGTGGAAGCGATGCGGTCCGGCGCGCTGGATTACATTGTCAAGTCATCCGAGACCTTCGCCGATATGCCCCGCACCGTGGCCCGCGCCTTGCGCGAATGGAACGCGCTCCAGGAGCGCAAGCGCGCCGAGGAGACGTTAGGGTACCACTTGGAATTCGAAAAGCTGGTTGCGAGCATATCAACACAGTTTATCGGCACAACCGCAGACGATGTTCCCAGCCGCATGAGCGATACATTGAGGAGAATCGCGCAATTCGCTTCCGCTGACCGCAGTTACGTCCTTTTGTTTTCCGCCGACAGAACCCAAATAGACGATGTATGTGAATGGTGTGCCGAAGAGATTGAGCCGCACGTCCACACACTGAAGGGATCGCCGGTTGGCGCCTTGCCTTGGGTAGCGGAAGGGATGAAGCAATCCCAGACCCTTTGCATCCGTCGCGTCGCAGACCTTCCACACGAAGCGGGCGCTGAGAAGGAGCACTTCCAAAAGGGCGCGGCG
>JAPLSP010000193.1 GCA_026398575.1 Candidatus Sumerlaeota bacterium
CCCCCTTAATTGAAATACCTATGCTAGATGCTCTTTGCATAATAAATCTCCGGCGCTTGCAGCAAGCCGCTGGGATAGAGCATGTAGTTTTGAGAAAAATTTTCGCCTTCGGTTGTGAAATTCCCCGGCCCATACGCCTCGGCTTTCAACGGAATCTGATGCAGCGGGCCAAAGGTGTTGCGCCGCGTCAGGACGACTTCCAGTTCGATCTCCCCGCCCATGGCAGTTTCCAGTACATCCTTGCCGCCCGGCGCCAGCGCCTCTGTGATTTCTGCCTCGTAAGGCTGCCAGGCAATCAGCCGCTCTATCTTGCCCGAAGACGCCATCACCTTCACGCACGCCGCCTCGAACTTCGGCGTGACGATGAACGCGCGCTCCCCATCTCCCAGCTTGGCCGCAGCCGGAATCTTATAGGTGATCGCGCCGCCATAAAACGCAAATCCCTGCGCCGTCAGATCGCCGACGGCGATTTTTTCAGGCAGCGCGGTCAGAATCTTCTTCGTTCCTTCCACGCGCACACCGAAATCGCCGATCAGATAAAGCGCCTCAATATTGATCCCTTCATGAAAAATCGTTTCGCACTCCAGCTCATTGGCGCCCGCTCGAAGCAGCCCGGAAGGCAGGGGAACTTTTTGAAATGCGGTATCCACCCACCACCCTTCCATCGCGGCGTTGGAGATCGGCTCGCCGTTGAGTTTCAGAGAGAAGCGTTCGGGACGCTCCATGCATAAAATCACCGGCCCCTGCAGCGCCTGCTCGATATGGAAATCAAACGCCAGTCTCACCTTGCCTTTGATCTCCGGCTGAGGCTGCGTTTTATTTCTGTACCACGGCTGTATCATCTCGCCTGAACGGAATGGCAGGCCGAAGGCTTTGCGCACGGCGCGATCCACTTTCAAGACTTCGGTTTCCGGCTGCCATTCCCGCTCTTCGATCCGGTAGCGCGCCATATCCAACACGCAGACGTTCGGCTCGCTCATCGCATAAGCAAACGGCCCCGCCACAGCCTCGCGACGCGTTTCTCTCAGGATCGGTTTGATGGGAAGCCCGCGTTCCTTGCGCTTCGTCAGGACGTAAACATGCGATCCCGAAGGCGCAAAATCCGCGACGAACTCGGTGTATTCATCGCCCCATTGGGCCGGGATCGCCCAGCGCTCGCCCGTCAGGCAATCCCATTCGGCCACCTTCACGCGCTCAGACACGCGAATGCGCGCGCCCTTGAACCAACGCTCGCGATTGACGTTTATCGCCACCAGGTATTTGTCCGGCTGGTCCGAGCGCAACTGGCAAAAGATCTCTTCCAGGCGCCCGTCCGTCTGCGCATCCAGAATTTCCACGCGATGACGAACAATCCCCGCGCAGGCTTCGCACAAAGCGTCTTTGTCCCATGACAGATGCGTTCCGCGTATCCTCAGAGCGGCTGTGTCGCTGGATTTTACCGCGTCCGTGTATTCCGGCAATTCGCCGGCAAAAATCGCAATGCCCCCTGCGCGGATGAATTCATCGAGCATTTTTACCGTGCTGGAGCGAATCGTCGCCATCCGCGGGATGATGACGGCGCGATACGCGGCCTGCCCGACGCGCAGGATCGCCTTACCGTTGGGATCGCGCAGGATGCGATACAGCCGCCCGATCATCTCCTCGTCGCCGTAATCGAAATCCAACTGGGCGCCGGCGAGCCAGAAGAAGATTTCCTGATAGGCTTTTTCCAGTTCCAGCAGCGGCGCCGTCTGCGCGCTCAGGCCCTTCGCCCAGCCGGAATGGATCTGGCTCCAAACGCTTTCGACCGGATTCAGGACGAGCAGGTCGCAGCAGGGCTTGCCCCGCGAAAGCATCAGCCCCAACCGCGCGAAATAGGTCTCTACCCAATGATAATCCTTCCACCATGCAGACTGATGCAGAATGCTGGCGGGGTAGTCGCGCTTGGCCTCTCCCTCCATCGTGTACCATGAGAGATGATGGCAGCGCAGATTGATTCCGAACAACGCCTGCCAGTCGCCGACGGCTTTGTGGCTCTCGAAGTTCATCTGCCAGCCCGTGCAGCCGTAGAGCTCGGACAGCAGCCACTTCTGCCCCAACTGCCGCGCCGCCGAGGCGAGCTGCTTGACGATCCAGTAATTGCGATTGCCCTCCGTCAGCACGTCCACGCCCGGATAATGCATGGTTTCATAGAATCGCATCAACGATCCCTGCATCGCCGCCTGGCTGGTCAGGCTGTCTTCGTGCAACGCGTGGCCGGTGAAGAGCAGATGATTGCGCTTGCACCATTCGTAAATCGGCTTGGCGAAACTTTCCAAAAACATCGCCTGCAGCGTTTCCATGTAATGCCACTTCACCTGCGAGATCGCCTGCCCTTCCGCGTTCAGGAAAATCTCCGGAAGCCGTTCAATGATATCATAGCCGAACCGGCTCTTGAACCAGGCGGGCAGCGCTTCGGTCCACGGCGCCATCCACAGCCGGTTTTCGTTCGCAAGCCCAAAGCCGGTCATCACCGAGCCGCGATGCGGTTCGTCGGTGAAGATGCCCAGGATGGATTTCCCGAAGCGCGTTCCGCAGCGCTCCTTGTATTTTTCATGTGTCAGTTGGATGAAAGTTTCGGTGGCGTCGCGGCGCAGACGGTCCACGTCCGTATAGCCGTTGAAAAAAGAGGATTCCTGCATCGGTTCGACCGTGAAGACCAGCACGGTCTTGCCGCGATACCAGCCGGAGGGCGTGTGGTTGAAGATGCGATTGCAATCCGCATAGGCGATGCCATCGAGCCGGCATGAAAACGCGGCGACAATTCCGTCATTCCACAGGAACTGATCGCCGGGTGATTTGCGAAGGCTGATGAATTTTTGCCGGAATTCCGGGCGCGCCGTCACCATGCCGCCAGCGGCGCCGCTCGGCCAGCGATCCTCGTCATAGAGCCAGGCTTCCATTCCCAGTTTTTCCGCTTCATCGGCGCACAGGTTGGTCAGCCGGAACCATTCATCCCCGAGGTATTCCGTGATCAATCCCGTGCGCGAATGCGTGAAAAAGCCGCCCAGACCCATTTCTTTCATGACGTGAATCTGCCGGATCAGCTCGTCGGCCTTGAGGTCGCCATTCCAGCTCCAAAAAGGCTTGCCGCGATATTCCGCTCCCGGATTCGCGAATTGTTCCACCAGCTTTGCCATCATCTTCCCCGCTCCTGCACAATACTAACTACATTCATTCGCAAACACTTTGACATGGGCTGTGCCAATTTTTCTACGCCAGGCTTCAGCTCTAACGCAATACCTTCCTGCAAGTCTTTGCCAGTGACGGTCTTTGCGGCGCCGCCGGCCAGATCGCTAATCACGTAGCGGCGGTCGGCCTCGGTCGTGAACCACTCGGGGAACTGATTGATGCGCGGATAATCCATCGGCAGATGCATGTTGATCTTGTGACGGGGCTTGTCGAATATCAGTCGTCCGCTCCAGGCTTCATCCGCGGCAAGACTGATCATGATCACGCTGCCGTCGCGTGCCGCGCGAGCCTGGCCGGCAAGCCCTGGCTGGTCCTGCCGAACCGCTCCCACGCGCACGTCCGCGCGCCACGGCTCGGCGTGAACGCCCTGCGCCTTCATCAAGACATACATCAGCGTCGTGCGCGCGAAGTTGCCATCGCCGTGCCATGCCTCGATGACGCCGTCGCTCTTTTGGATCGCCCACATCATGCGGATTTGGCTGTCTATCCAATCGGCGGCCGAAGGAATCGCTTCGCGGTTGAAGAGATTGATGGCGCCCTCGATCGAGTCGGCGAAGCCGTCCGCGCTCTTGTCCGCCCAGCAGGCCCCGATGTATTTGCCCTTCAGATTTCCGAGCGCCTTGCGCACCGCGTCGCGATACGCCTCCGTCTTATCCACCAGATACATGGTGTAGAAGCCGTCATAGTTATATCCCCATGTATCGCACAGACCGCCGGAATGCCCGCCCGTTTGGGGATTAATGGACGCATACAGCAGCCCATCCTCATTACGGCCAATTTCCAGCACCTTGTCATAAATCGCATGCAGCGGTTCCTGATAGGCCTTTTTCTTTTCCGGCGCCACCTGGCTGACCGCCACGTAAAGCTCGGACAGACCGTTGATGACTTCGCATCCATGATCCATCAGGCGCAGCTCTTTCATATTGCGCGTGGGATGATTTTGCCCCAGGAGGTAGTAATCTCCCAGCCGCATGGCCCAATCAAGATACTTGCGGTCGCCGGTGAACCAATAGATGCGAGTGCAGGCTTGCAGCAGATCGCCATTGACTTCGAAATTCAGCGTTGGGATTTTCCCATAAGGAGTGTCAATCGGGGCGTTTTTCCAGATGTCATCAGTGATCCCGGTCATGCGCTCGGACCAAGGGCTGCGCCCAAGCCATTCCGTCAAAGGAATCAGGCCGTCTTTCACATACTCCGCGCCGTCAAAAATAATGGCGTCCAGATCCAACTTCTCGCGCCGCCAGCCTTTCTTTGAAAACGAGTAGTCATCCGGCAGGTGATCCACGCGGCTCGTCAGGCGCGTCTCGGTCTTCAGGATGTCAAGCAGCCGCCCCTGCATCAGCGGGCGGTCCGTGATCGAGGCGGTCAGAACCATGAAGGGATAATTATCGGCGCCGGAGTCGCGCCCGTTCCAGTAGTTGCTCTCGCGCAGGTTGCGCGGGATCAGCCCCGTCTCGGGGTCCGCATGAGCCAGCCAGCCGTCAATATAGCGGCGGCAGCGGTAAAGCCCCTCGGCGCCCGAGCGCGCATTGCGCTCGGCCTGCCGGAAGAGCGCTTCATCCGCCGTCATCAATGTTGGCGTGGACGGTTCGCGATCCCATATCTTGCGCATCTCTGGAAAGGCCTCGCCCACCGCTACGCCCCGAGCTGGAAATTTATAGCCGGAGGCGGCCGAAGTAGTGACCGCAGCGCGATAAGAAACCGCCTTCATATCCGGCGCCGCGCCCTCCGGCTTTGATTTGCTCGTCAGTCGGATTTCGGCGATAAACGCCGGCTTGCCATTGGCGTCGGACTTGAGGGTGATCTCATATCGCTCGCCGGGCGCCCCCTCGGGGATCGGCGTTTGCAGCCAGCGATAGCCTTTATATCCGCCGTCCTTCAGCGCGATCTCGCGCTTGTTGACCGTCATCAGCGCCGAGCGCGTATCGTCCTTGGCGCCCCAAAGCAGTTCGATGAAATGCCCCGGCTGAGGCTTGACGTCGAAAGTCAGTTGAAGATCCGCATCGCCCAGGAACCGGTAACGCCGGCCCTCATAGTCCTGCCCCCCCTCGTCAAAGCGAATCCAGGCGAGAACCGTATTGCCGGATTCTTTGGGGTCGGCGCCCTCCGCCCGCCCCGCCATGAAATACAGCGCCAGCAACGAACCTCCGCATTTCAAAAAAGCCATC